>CAVKTR010000050.1:0-21413 GCA_963659325.1 Dysosmobacter segnis | reverse complement strand
TAATCTTACTCCTTTTGCTTTCATAATAAAAGCTCCTTTCTACATGTTATTCCCGTTTTTTCGCTTTTGCAATAACAAAAATGATTTCTTTTTTGTTTTTGCTTTTTATTGTTGTTTTAAAAGTTTATTTCTTTTACTTCAACAGCTGTTGATATCATAATATGCCCAAACGAAGGAATTGTCAATTGTTGTTTTGATGTAAAAATGCACAAAAATTCGCTTTAATTTTTTACTTCAAAAACTTTAACTTTTGAATTGACAGATTATTGTCTTTATGTTAAATTGTTGAAATAAAAGTAATAAACAATAAAACAAAAGGAGAACTATCATGTGTGGTATCGTTGGTTATATAGGAAATGAACAGGCCGCTCCAATCCTTTTAAACGGACTTTCCAAATTAGAGTACCGTGGATATGATTCCGCCGGCATCGCCGTACGAGATCAGGAGTCACCGGCCCAGATTATGAAAAGCAAAGGGCGTCTCAAACTGTTACAGCAGAAAACAGATTACGGAAACTCCATCCTTGGTCAGTGTGGCATTGGTCATACCCGCTGGGCTACACATGGAGAACCTTCTGAGCTGAACGCGCACCCGCACAGCAGTGACGATCACGCTGTTATCGCCGTGCACAACGGAATTATTGATAATTATGTAGAATTAAAAGAAAAACTGATGAAAAAAGGCTATACCTTCTATTCCGATACGGATACAGAAGTTGCCGTAAAACTCATCGATTATTACTATAAGAAAAATGAGCAGGATCCATTGCATGCCCTGACAGAGGCCATGACACATTTTCGCGGCTCCTACGCGCTGGCTGTCATGTATCAGGATTTTCCGGATGAAATTTATGTGGCCCGCAAGGACAGCCCAATGATCATCGGCATCACAGACAAAGCATGTTACATCGCTTCCGATGTTCCGGCCATCCTGAATCACACACGCTCTGTCTTCTATATTGATAATATGGAAATCGGCCGTCTCCGCAAAGGCGAGGCTGTCTTCTATAATATGGACGAAGAAATCGTGGAAAAAGAGCCGGTCACCATCACATGGGATGCGGAAGCTGCCGAAAAAGCAGGTTTTGAGCATTTTATGATGAAAGAAATTTACGAACAGCCAAAAGCTGTTTCCGATACACTGTATCATTATTATAAAGAAAATAACATTGATCTGACTGAAACCGGTCTGACCACAGATGTCATGAATTCTTTCCGGCAGATCATCATTGTAGCCTGCGGTTCTGCCTACCACGTAGGAATCACAGCGCAGTATGTCATGGAATCCCTGGCTCATATTCCGGTTCGTGTGGAAATTGCTTCGGAATTTCGTTACCGTGATCCGATTTTGACACCAGAAGATCTGGTTGTGGTCATCAGCCAGTCCGGAGAAACTGCAGACAGTCTGGCAGCCCTGCGGGAAGCAAAGGAACGTGGTTCCAAAACACTGGCTATTGTCAACGTCGTTGGTTCCTCTATCGCAAGGGAAGCGGATTACGTCATGTACACCATGGCCGGTCCGGAAATCGCAGTTGCTACTACAAAAGCCTACAGCACACAGCTGATCGCCATTTACCTGTTGGCATTAAAATTTGCATACAGCCGCGAGCTCATCGATGATACAAAATTACAGCATTATCTCCAGGATCTTGCAAAACTTCCGGAACAGATTGAAAAAATTCTGGAAGACAAAGAGCGAATCCAGTGGTTTGCAGCTAAATTTGCCAATGTGAAAGATGCTTTCTTTATCGGACGCGGCATTGATTACTCCACCGGTCTGGAAGGCAGCCTGAAAATGAAAGAGATCAGCTATGTCCATTCCGAAGCATACGCTGCCGGTGAATTAAAACATGGCACTATCAGCCTGATCGAGGATGGCACTCTGGTGATTGGTCTTCTGACGCAGCCGACTTTGCAGGAAAAAACACTTTCCAATCTTGTAGAAGTAAAAAGCCGTGGTGCTTACCTCATGGGACTGACCACATTTGGCAATTATACCATTGAAGATTCCGTAGACTTCACCGTCTACATTCCAAAAACGGATGCACTGTTCACCAATAGTCTGGCCATCATCCCGTTACAGTTACTCGGTTACTATATGAGTGTCGCAAGAGGTCTTGATGTGGACAAACCACGAAACCTGGCGAAATCAGTAACCGTTGAATAAAGCCTCTTTACTTTTTTGTAAAGTTTAAATCTTCTTTTTTTAGGGGAGCAAGAGTTTTCCACCAAAAGAGCGGCTGCGCAATGCAGCCGCTCCTCTTCTTTCTACAGGATACATACGTTTGTATTCCTGTCTTTCTCTTCTGATCTTTGCAGGATGACAGGTCTTATTTATTGGACATCTGCTCCTCCTGTTTCATGATCATTTTTTTCACCATTTCGCCACCGATAGATCCGGCCTGACGGGATGTCAGGTCGCCATTGTAACCTTCTTTTAAAGGTACTCCAAGTTCGGATGCCACTTCCTGTTTGAAACGGTTCATTGCTTCTTTTGCCTCCGGAACTGACACTTTGTTTGAGTTCTTAGAATTACTCATGTTTGTTACACCTCCGTGATTTTTTTCTCTATGGTAAAGACAGGTGGCTTCCCGGTAATTTTGTTGAATGGGAAAGCTAGGCTTTTCGACTCAACAGAAATATCCTTGTGAAGCTTTCTGTCTTGTTCCTAGTATTAACGGAGATGCGGTTTTTATGTCTGGCAAATTCTTCTTGTTTTGCGGGGTTTTGGGAAAATTTTAATTTTTTTAAGCGAAATCGAAGAATCCTTCTGAGACCGCTAGTCGTTCACTCCCCTCGTTTTGCTTCGGTTTTATCGCGCTCGTTCTCAACTCCGATAAAAGCTGGTCGTTTCCCACTCGCGCAAAACTCGCAAAACTCAGTCGTTCGTTGAATCGCTTGTCCCAGAAGGATTCTTCGATTTCGTTATTTACATATTGAAATATATATATTTTTCTCCCACTACATCATGGTAGAAGTGCGAATCTGATCCGCTTTTACGTCCCCTTCGAGGTAACGAATGATTGCAATCGCAAATTCGTTCGCTGCTCCCGGTCCTTTTCCGGTAACCAGATTTCCATCTGTCACTGCCTTTTCTTCGCTCCAGATCGCACCGCCTTCCGGATTGCATCCCGGATATCCCGTGGCATGTTTTTCTTTTAAAATACCAGTTTCGGAAATCATTCCCGGTGCCGCGCAGATTGCTGCCAGCATCCTTCCATCCGCAAGGAATTTTTTTGCAAGTTCTTTTACCCCTGGTTTTTCTCCCAGTGATGCAGTCCCCGGTCCGCCAGGATATACGATTCCGTCAAATTCATCAAAGTTCATATCCTCAAATACTTCCTCTGCATGAAAAACGATATTGTGCGCACCCATGATCTGGCGTTTTCCGGTTACGGACACTGTGATTACATGGATTCCGGCTCTTCTGCAGAAATCTACTACAGTCAGGCACTCAATTTCTTCTACACCATCATTACATAATACTGCTATTTTACTCATTTTTTCCTCCTCTATACGAAACTTTAATGTTCTACTTATTATGTTTCTTTATCTGAGACTTCATATACGCTGTGTATATTTCCTACCAGTGTTCATTTATTTTTATTTGCATTTTTATTGATTTTCCAATTCTGTTCCTGTTACTATAAGGTTATAATATCAGATAGGCAGTACCATATTTTTCGTAAAACGGACATTTGTAATCCGTTTTTGCTGCTTATCATGAACGCAATCATTTCATGATCTGTGTTCAACTTATAGAATGGAGTGTTTTTATTATGGAAATTGAACGCAAATTTTTGATCAAACAATTACCGGAAAATCTTGAGCAGTATCCCTGCCGTCACATTGAGCAGGGTTATCTGTGTACTTCTCCGGTTGTACGCATCCGCAAACAGGATAACGATTATTTTCTTACCTATAAATCCGATGGTCTTATGGCCCGGGAAGAGTACAATCTGCCGCTGTCAGTGGAAGGCTACGCGCATTTACGTCCGAAAGCAGATGGTCTGATCATCACCAAAAAGAGATATTGCATTCCTCTTGGTGCCTATACCATCGAACTTGACATTTTTGAAAATGACCTCGCACCACTGATTCTTGCAGAAGTAGAGTTTCCTTCCGAAGATGAAGCCAATGCTTTCATGCCACCGGAATGGTTCGCGGAAGATGTCACTTATTCAGGCAAATACCACAACAGCTACATGAGCCGTTACGGTTTTCATCCAGACACGCAAAGTGAGATTGCGTAAGTCTACATGCAAATTTAAGTGAGTGGTTCTCATCATTCAAGTCGAACGCACGTGAGACTTGGTGCGTGATTCTGGTCAGCGTAAGCTGACATATTCTTCTCAGAATCACTGCATGACATATTCTTCCGCGTCTTTCTACAAACCTACACTTTTTGAAATCACCATGGCATTCATATCTGAAACTACTTTCTTCGGAGAGAGGTCTGTTCGTATTTTTGTCTGGTACGTATGCAATATTTTAACTGTTCGTAACGGTCGCCTAATTTTCCTTCCGGAATCACCACATCGACCACTACGGCCAGATCATCAATCAGACGGTCTGTGATGTCATTTTTGATGTCGCAGACAATCTGGTATTTCTGCTCCATGCTATCTGCATCCAGAAATTTGAACAGCCATGGATTTACCATGCCATCTTCTCCATCAGCATACATACTCTCTGTCTCACTATCCAAAGCATCTTTATTAACCCGATTGAAGTCATTCTTACCTGCATGACTTGTTGCATTACTTAACATATCCTGCTTTTCTTCCGCATTCATGGAACCTTTTGCATCATCTTCTGCGCCGGTTACCACGCTGTTCTCTGCATAAGATGTCCGCTCTACACTTTCCCGAAGTGAATCTCCGGCATTCACTTCGGGTTGGTTATAATCTGCCTTATTTGCGATCGTCATGCCCTGTTCTACATAGGCGAAGCGGTATTTCTGTGTCACCTCCGGATATTTTTCATGATCCACCTCACTGATAAACATATCATACGGACGGATATATATACCAAAATCACCATACAGAGCCTGATAGACCACATACGGTTCCATCGTCTCCGAATGATTTGCAACTGCGATCACCTGATACAGCTTATTTTTAAAATGCAAGTATTTTTCTCCCGGTAACGGATTTCCCTGTGCCATTTTTTTCCCTCTTTCTACCCCGTTTTTTTGATCACTCCCCTGATCATTTAAAGGCCACACAACATATATGTAACATTTTTCAATCTTTCCACAGTATCTTTACAACTTTTTTTGTACAACTACACCGATATATTCATGAGATTTTGTATCATTGTCAAATTCTCTCCTATAAATCAAAAGAATTTAACATATCCATGCCTTCTGCGATAAAATCACGCTGAAATTCCATTGTATTTTTCGGACCTTTTACAATTGCATCGTACACCGCATCCATCAGATGTTCATTTTCTGCATCAAAATTATTATCCCGCTCAACCTCTTGTGTATTTGCCTTTGCTGCAGCAACAATCTTATTTTTGTCAAACACACTTTCAAGTTCTTCCTGCTGGGAAGTTTTCTGTGCATTCGTCTTATTCTGATATCTCGTTGTCTGTATATTCGTTTTTGGTTTTTCCTGCCACTTCTGCTTTGGCGGTGTTTGCGGTTTATAGCTGCTTCCCACTGTATTTTTACGCGGTTGTACTTTCGCAGACTGTGGCGTCCGTTTCGGTGGCTCTGTGCCGCGTTGCTGCGTTCTGCCCTGTTTTTTACCTTTTGCCACGCTGCCTGCAATTCCAATCAGAATAATCAACCATACCAAAAATCCGACCATTCTTTTCTCTCCCGTTTCCCACTTTTTTCGTACAGTATAGCATATTTCAGGGAATCATGATATACCATTTTGACGTTTTATTGTCCTGCTTTTATCGTCCTGTGAATCGTTCTGCAGTGCGCGGCTAAGCAGTGTGGTTTTAGCACGACCTGTAGCAAAGGGACTCTGCCTATTTCTTCTCAGCGAATGATTGTCAGCCGCGAAGACAAAATAGCAGAGTCCCTTTTCATAATTTATATTTTAAACCACGCATTCCCCCCGTAACCCTTACACGAGCTTCGGTGCGTCCAACTCAGCCGGACGTTCTTTTAATGCGTAAGCCAGATTAATGGCATGGTCAGAACAGCGCTCCAGATCGGTAACAAGATCTGAGAAAATAACCGCACTCAGCGGATTACATATAGAATTCATAATACGCTCAATGTGGTTATTGATCAGATCTTTCTCATGATCATCCACATGCTGCTCTAAAATCTCAATCTGATCCAGTTTACTGTAATCATCTTTTTCGAAAATATCCAAAGCCAGGTATACCGCATCCAGCGCATCCTGAGACATATCCAGAAGTTCTTTTCTGGCTGCCTCTGACATCTCTGCCTTTTTAGAATTCATCTGCTCAATATATTCTACAATATTTTCCGCATGGTCAGACAAACGCTCGATATCAGTAACCGCAATTGTCATCATAGACACACGGCGCATATTTTCCGGTGACAGATCCAGGGATCTTAGATCTACCATGGCATCTGCGATCAGATGATTCAGAATATTTACGCTCTCCTCATGGGAACGTACAGAAGCTGCCTTTGCCGCATTGTAACGAAAGAAGCAGTCCAGTGCACGTTTCAGGTTATCTGCTGCAATATGTCCCATACGCGTGATCTCACGTTGTGTCTGGCGCAGAGCAACCGGAGCCGGAACTTTTGTCAGCTGTGTCATATAAATCAGTGAACGGTCTTTCAGCTGCTGATTTTCTTCTGGAAGTACCGGAACGATTTTTTCAGCCAGCCAGATCAGTCTGTTTGCAAACGGCACTTCTACCAACACAGCAATAATTGCAAAAATCGTATGTGTATTTGCAAGCTGTCGTCCGATATCATTTGGTGACAGGCTCTGGATTCCCGTCAGTATCATCGGGAAGATATTGATCAACGCAACCAGAATTCCCGCACGGAATACATTAAATAACAGGTTCAAAATCGCTGCTCTCTTTCCGTTTCTGTTTGCTGTCAGACTTGCAAGCAGGTTCGGTGTAACAGAACCGATCGCTGCACCAATGACCAGATAAACAGCTACGTTATAGCTGAGCAGTCCCTGGATGGCAAACGCCTGAAAAATAACAGTAGAAGATGACGAACTCTGCAGCAACGCTGTAAATGCAACACCAAATAAAATCGCAAGTGCCGGATTATTTAATGTAGATAAGAATGAAACAAATCCTTCACTCTGGGATAACGGTTGAATTGCAACTTTCATCATTGTAATACCCTGGAATAACATACCAAAGCCCATGATGACGGAACCTACATGTTTCACAAAATTGCTCTTCATAAACAGATACATGATTGCACCGGCAAAAAGCACCAGCGGTGTAAATGTACTGATATTAAAGGCTGTGATCTGTGCTGTAATTGTCGTACCGATATTGGCACCCATGATAACACCAATGGCCTGCCCAAGATTCATCAGACCTGAGTTTACAAATCCGATAACCATGACATCCGTAGCGGAAGAACTCTGAACAAGTACTGTCATTCCAAGTCCCACAATAATAGCGATTAGTTTATTTTTTGTTGCATGTTCCAAAATCGTCTGGAGCTTATCTCCACAGGCATTTTTCAGTCCGGTAGACATGATCGTCATACCGAAAAGGAACAATCCAACGCCACCCAATAGTGAAAACACTTCTACTATAGACATATATTTATCCTCCGTAATATTCGTAAAAAGATTGTAAATATATTTTTACATACGAATCTATTTTAACAGCAAAATATAAATTTGTCTTTAGATTAAACACATTTTATTGAAAATAGGTAAAATATAAGAAAAATCAGCGTAAATCAGTCGTAAAATATATAAATAGTAACAAATTTATCACCACTGGCTAGTCTTTTTACAAAATATCCCACATTTATATCTTCTTAACGAAAATCACGGTTGATTTTTTGTCTTTTATTCTGTATAATTTGTCTTGGTTTATTTATCAGATTTGCGGATATGGCGGAATTGGCAGACGCGCCAGATTTAGGTTCTGGTGTCCCCGACGTGCAGGTTCAAGTCCTGTTATCCGCATAAAATAGGGGTTTCCAGGCATTTTTCATAACCCTGGAAACCCTTATTTTTTAGGTTTTGACATCAATTTTGACATCACTTAACTTCAAACAGTAATATATGCAACTTCTATTTTTCTTCCCACCATACGATTTCACCCGCATCCTCGGTTTTTCTCAAATCGATCAGACGCTGATTTTCCGATCCACGAAACTGCAAGCTGATATTTTTCCGGTCCTTCATAAATTCTCCGTCTACCAGCACATCCACGCAGGCGAGTAATGCATCCGTCACCTCGCAACGCGCTCTCCCGGTTCCGATCTCTTTGCCGGTCAGTTCTTCGTATACATAACCACTGTAGGCCCAGATTGTTTTTTTCGGCAATTCCCGGCGTACCCGCTGCAAAAATGGAAGCAGTATGTACTGATGTTCCGGCTCAAACGGCTCTCCGCCAAGTAATGTCAGACCTGCCACATGTCCGGGTCGCAATGCATCCATCAATTCCTCTTCTACTTCTTTTGTAAAAGGCTGACCGTAGGTAAAATTCCATGTCTCCGGCTGAAAACATTCCTCGCAGTGGTGTGTACACCCGGACACAAATAACGTCACTCGTACTCCAGGGCCATCCGCTATATCTGATTTTTTAATATTACAATAATACATGTTCTGTTCCCTCCAGATACTCCTATGTATTCTCAAAATCGTTTAAATGAAAATTCCAGCGTACATTCCATACAGCTTTATCGGAACTGATTTGTCTCCGGCTGATATTCATACTTGATCAACGCCAGTTGCTCAGTAATTTCCTGTTCTGCCACACCATAGGCTTTTGCCAGCGCTGCTAACGATGAATAATGGTCTCTCAGTTCTGTATTTACAACGCTCAAAAGCATCACTGGGTCTTTTGGTAATATCATCGTTTTGTTCCTCCGGCATCAATATTTCTGTATCATTCCCTATTATTTATAATACCACATACTCTTTCTGGGTAAACAACTTTTAGTCTGTACGTATTTTAATGGTGATTTTTTATTCATTTCAGAGTAGCACAAATATTGGTGAAATTCAATCATTTTGTCTATCTTTTGTCTACATTGAAAAGTCAAGCAATAAATGCAAAACTTTTCTTGCAAAACATCATTTCATTATTTTGCACAGTTTCTTTTGCATTTTCTTGGTAATTGGTCCTATGTCAAGATTTAGTACAAGTTAAAATGATGTTTGCTCATAGGTGATTACTCATTTATTTTGCAACAGCCCCTTTTTTATTATTATATAAAACGCGCATTTTCGATCAAAAAGAGGATATTTACCTTACGGCAAATATCCTCTTAATGTTCAAAAATTCACTCTTTTCACAAAAACCGATTTTTGAGTTTTAAAGGGAATAAAGTTCATTTTTGTTACAAATCCCCGAAAAAAAATTTTGGGGTTTTCACACAATGCACAAAGAACATTTACAACCTTACAGATGCAGCACTCTCTCTTTGATTTCCTGAGTTCTTCCCTGATTCCAGAACTGTGTTCCGATATAACCACAGGTACGTCGTGCCACATTCATCTTATCCTGATCATGGTTTCCGCAGTTCGGGCACTCCCAGATCAGTTTTCCGTCTTCCTCTACAATCTGGATCTCACCGGTGTAACCGCACACCTGGCAGAAATCGCTCTTTGTATTCAGCTCTGCGTACATGATATTGTCATAAATGTACTGCATTACCGCAAGTACTGCATCCAGATTCTGCTGCATATTCGGTACTTCCACGTAGCTGATCGCGCCGCCCGGAGACAGTTTCTGGAACTGCGCTTCAAATTTCAGTTTTTCAAAAGCATCGATATTCTCTGTTACGTGTACATGATAGCTGTTTGTGATGTAGTTCTTGTCTGTCACACCCGGAATCAGACCAAAACGTTTCTGCAGGCATTTTGCAAATTTGTAAGTGGTGGACTCAAGCGGTGTGCCATACAGACTGAAATCCACATTGTGCTCTGCTTTCCACTCATTGCAGACATCATTCATATGCTGCATTACTTCCAGTGCAAACGGTGTTGCACTCGGATCTGTGTGGGATTTGCCTGTCATATAACGAACACATTCGCACAGGCCTGCGTATCCAAGTGAGATTGTGGAATATCCGCCGTGAAGCAGTTCATCAATGGACTCACCCTTTTTCAGTCTTGCCAGTGCGCCATGCTGCCACAGGATCGGAGCCACATCAGAAGGTGTTCCTTCCAGACGCTCATGACGGCAGACTAATGCGCGGTGGCAAAGTTCCAGACGCTCATCAAAAATCTTCCAGAAGGTCTCCATGTTTCCGCCGGAAGAACAAGCCACATCAACCAGATTGACAGTTACAACCCCCTGATTGAAACGTCCGTAATATTTCGGCTGGTTTGTCTCCGGATCTACATACGGTGTCAGGAAAGAACGACATCCCATGCATGGATAACAATGTCCCTCTCCATTTTTATCTACTTTATTTTCAAACATGATCTTCTCAGAAATGTAATCCGGCACCATTCTTTTTGCGGTACACTCTGCAGCAAGTTTTGTCAGATACCAGTATTTGCTGTCCTCATGAATGTTGTCTTCTTCTAAAACGTAGATCAGTTTCGGGAATGCCGGTGTGATATAGACACCTTTCTCATTCTTGATACCCTGAATACGCTGTTTTAACACTTCCTCAATGACCATAGCCAGATCATCTCTGGTGCGTCCTTCCGGAACCTCGTTCAGATACATAAAAATCGTGATAAACGGAGCCTGTCCGTTTGTGGTCATCAGTGTGATTACCTGATACTGGATCATCTGAACGCCCTGTTTTACTTCTTTCTGTACACGAAGCTCTGCAACTTTATTGATGGTCTCTTCATCTGCCTCGATACCGCTCTGCTCAAATTCATAAGCTACTTCTTTCTGGTATTTCTCACGGCTTACCTGTACAAACGGTACCAGATGGGACAATGAAATACTCTGGCCGCCATACTGGGAACTTGCGATCTGTGCAACCGCCTGTGTTGCCACATTACATGCGGTAGAAAAGCTGTGTGGTTTTTCGATCATTGTCTCGCTGATCACGGTTCCGTTCTTCAGCATATCTTCGAGATTTACCAGACAACAATTGTGCATATGCTGTGCAAAATAATCTGCATCATGGAAATGGATCAGACCTTTTTCATGTGCATCTACGATATCAGTCGGCAGAAGGAAACGTTTTGTGATATCCTTGCTTACCTCACCGGCCATATAGTCACGCTGTACGCTGTTGACTGCCGGATTTTTGTTGGAATTTTCCTGTTTTACTTCCTCATTGTCAAACTCAAGCAGGCTTAAGATCTGCTCATCTGTTGAGTTTGACTTACGCACCAGCGCCCTCTTATATCGGTAGGTGATATAATTACGCGCTACAGAAAAGGCTCTCTGGTTCATGATCTGATTCTCCACCAGATCCTGAATCTCCTCTACACTCAGTGCTCGGTTCATGCCCTCGCAGATTGTGCGCATATTTGCTCCGATGACCGCAATCTGTTCTTTGCTCATCCGCTCAGTCTCCGCCACACTGTCGTTTGCCCTGATCACTGCGGAAATAATCTTGTCCAGATCAAACTGCGATTCTGATCCGCTGCGTTTAATAATCTTCATTCCACTCGCCCTCTCTTACAACTATTTTTCTTACTTTTTTCGATTCATTTACCGTTCAGAGCTGCCTCAATCAACAGCCGCCCCTTTGTATTGCTCTGAACAGTTTGTGATTTTTTGATATTGGTTCTTTTATTCCCTGTTGGAATCTCACGTTCCGTTCCAGAAGAACCGTTCTTGACCATTGTACAATATCTAGTGTTGATTTTCAATTGCAAATCCTACATCTAGCGTTTTTCTATCAATATCCACAAATTTCAGTCAACGTCTTGACTTTTGAAAATTACTCAGAATACTGCCTTTTTTCGCGGTTTTTTCCATTTAATTCAAAAAATTTAAAACTGTAAAAATAGCACTTTGCACAATTCCCCAAAAAGCAGGGGGTTTTACGCGCAAAAAGAGAGGGAAAGAGTTCCGTCGCGATCAGGTACTCTTTTCCCTCCCCTGATGTCAGATCTGATAACCATTTACTTTTTCAACTATTCAGAGCCCATTCACAAAAAAGCTCGCATCGCGAGCGATACTTCTCGAACTTAGTTCAAGAAGATCTTTTGCTCATGTTGGCTTCTCGCCAAATAGATTTACAGGAAAATATTCATTCATGCAAGCATGATTCATATTTTTCTGCCAATCTGCTTGGCTCTGAATAGTTATCATTTTCTTACGCTTCTGCTGTCAGTTTTTCGATAGCAGCTTTGATACGTGCGATGGACTCTTCTTTTCCAAGTACTTCCATCAGCTCGGTTGCTCCGCCCGGTGTCATCTGTTTTCCGGAAAGTGCGGTACGGATCGGCCACATTACATAACCGTTCTTGTATCCGTTTTCTTTTACATAACCGCTGAGCATTGCATACAGGGCATCATTGCTGTAATCTTCCTGTGCTTCCAGTAACGGTAACACATCTTTTAAAACAGCCAGAGATGTCTCTGCATTTGTTTTCATCTTTTTATGTGTATACATTGCCACATCGTACTCCGGAACTGCCTCGAAGAAATCGATGTGCTCTTTGATATCCGGGAAGATCTCGATACGTGTTTTTACCATCTGGGCGATCTTCTTGTAATCATAATCATGATGTACCACTTCTTTGATATACGGCTCTGCCATCTCATAGAATGCATCGAAATCCATTGCTTTGATGTACTCGCCGTTCATCCATTTCAGTTTTACCATATCAAAAACGGCCGGAGATTTGCTGATGTGATGATAATCAAACTCTTTCACCAGTTCCTCTAAGGAGAAGATCTCACGGTTGTCTACCGGGCTCCATCCAAGCAGTGCAACAAAGTTTACAACTGCCTCAGATAAGAATCCCTGCTCGATCAGGTCTTCGTAAGAAGAATGTCCGCTACGTTTGCTCAGTTTCTGATGCTCTTCGTTTGTGATCAGCGGGCAGTGAATGTATTTCGGCTCTTCCCATCCGAAAGCATGATACAGTCTTGTATATTTCGGTGCAGAAGACAGATACTCATTACCACGGACTACGTGTGTGATGTTCATCAGATGATCATCTACAACGTTCGCAAAATTATAAGTCGGATATCCGTCGGATTTGATCAGGATCATGTCATCCAGCTCAGAGTTCGGCTGTGTGATATCTCCGTAAATCTCATCATGGAAGGTTGTCTCTCCTTCATTCGGTACATTGGCACGGATAACATACGGTTTTCCTGCTGCCAGATTTGCCTCGATCTCTTCTTTGGAAAGATGCAGACAATGTTTGTCATATACGCTGATCTCTTTGCCGTTGATGTTCTGTTTTAAAGAGTCCAGACGCTCTTTGTCGCAGAAGCAGTAATATGCCTCGCCTTTCTCGATCAGTTTCTCCGCATATTCCAGATAAAGACCGCTCTTGCAGCGCTCACTCTGGATATACGGGCCATATCCGCCATCTTTGTCCGGTCCTTCATCGTGGATCAGACCTGTTTTTTCCAGTGTACGGTAAATGATTCCCAGTGCTTCCTCTACGAAACGCTCCTGGTCAGTATCTTCTATTCTTAATACAAAATCTCCGCCCTCATGCTTTGCGATCAGATATGTGTACAAAGCGGTACGCAGATTACCAACGTGCATACGGCCTGTCGGGCTCGGTGCAAATCTTGTTCTGACTTTAGCCATAACTCTACCTCTTTCTGTATATTTATTTCGATTCAGCATCCAGCTCTTTCTACTGTAAATTTCCGAATCGTTTTCTTCATTCCATAAGCGTTCCTATTATACCCCAATCCGGATATTTCCACAAGAGAAAAAACAGGATACCTGTGAGTATCCTGCTTTTGTTCATTCTTCTCCGACTTATTGTGTATCATCAGACAGGCGTTAGCTTGTCTTTAACTCTTTCCAAAGTTGGCTGTAATATGCTGTGGTATCCGCATCCAGCGCTTTGTATACCTCGCATTTTTCCAGTGTCTCCTCACTTGGGAAGATCAGCGGATCATTTTTTGTCTCCTCATCTAACTGATCGTATACCGCTGTATTCGGTGTCGGATAATAGATCTCCTCAAAGTTTTTCATCGCAATATCTTCTCTGCAGAGGAAATCCAGAAACTTCAGCGCTCCCTCATGGTTTTCTCCCTTTTTCATCATTGTCCATGAATCAAACCATACATTGGAGCCTTCCTCCGGAACGACATATTCCAGATCTTCATCATAATCGTGGGCTAAATATGCCTCACCGGAGTAGCAGACAGCCAGTGCCGCATTTCCGGCTACCATCTCCTCACGGACTTCATCTACGAAATACGCTTCCACATCCGGTTTCTGCTCGATCAGCAGCTTCTGTGCAATATCCAGTTCCTTATGATCTGTCGTGTTCAGGGAATAACCTTTGTATTTCAATGCACACATATACGCATCACGGATACTGTTTTGCATAATGATCTCTCCGGCATATTTTCCGTTAAACAGACTCTCCCAGCTTGTGATCTCCTCATCCACCATATTTGTGTTATACAGGATTCCTACGGTTCCCCAGAAATACGGAACGCTGTATTTGAGTTCCGGATCATAAGATCTGGACATTTCCCAGTAAAGATCACCAATATTGTCGATGTACTGCATTTTGCTGTAATCGATTTCTTCCGTCTCGCCTTCTTCGATGAAACGCTCTACCATATAATCAGAAGAACAGACCAGATCGTAAGGGATCGTACTTGCCATATATTTGGAATACATTTCCTCCGGTGTCGTTGCCTCCTCGTAAAGCACTTTGATTCCGGTCTCTTTCTGAAACTGTTTTAATATGGAAGTATCAATATATTCACCATAATTTAATACCACAATGGTATCTTTTCCGCCTGCCTCGGACATATCCACAGAAGATTCTTCCTCTCCGGTGGCACCACAGCCGACCAAAATCCCGGTCATGGCCACACACAGCGCCATGGCCACCCGGCGTTTCCAATTTCTATTTATCATACTGTCACCTTTCCCATTCGCCTTTTATCGTACTGCTGCTCTAAAGCGGACATTCGCAATCCGCTTTTGCTACTTGTTCATGAACGCAGTTGCTTTGCGACCTGCGTTCACTCTGTTCTGATGGATTCTCGGAACATAATTTACCAGCAGCAAGACTACAAGTACTACCACAAAAATCAGTGTGGAAAGTGCATACATTTCCGGTTTGATACCACGTTTTAATTCACCGTAGATCATGGTGGATAAGGTATTGATTCCGGCTCCTTTTGTGAAATACGTAACAACGAAATCATCCATGGACATGGTCAGCGCCATGAAAAATCCACTCATCACTGATGGGAAGATCATTGGCAGAATAACACGCACAAAAGCCGTTATACTGTTTGCGCCGAGATCCCGGGCCGCCTCGTATACACTCATATCCAACTGCTGCAATTTCGGCAAAATACTCAAAATAACATATGGGATATTAAAGGTGATATGCGCCAGTAAAATACTTGCGTAACCTAAATTTGTAAATCTGGAAAACCACAGCATCAGCGCGATACCCGTTACGATATCCGCATTCAGCATCGGGATATTTCCCACGCCAAGGGTCAGTGTGTAGCTTCTTTTTTTCATTGCATCAATACCGATGGCCGCCAGCAGACCGATTCCGGTTGCGATGGCTGCGGATGCAAATCCAATGGTCAGTGTATTCTGCAACGCTGCCATTACATCACTGTTGTGCAGCAGACTCTGATACCACTCCAGCGTAAATCCGCCCCAGACAACACGGGATCTGGATGCATTAAAGGAGAGAACGACCAGCACTGCGATGGGAATATACAAAAACGCAATGATCAGCACCAGATAAAATTTCATAAAAAATCGCTTTACCATACACTGCTCTCCTTTCCTCCATCGGTTTTAGCCGTAAACATCATACTGATCAATACAAAGATCATCAACGCAATGGACAATCCGGATCCAAGATTCCAGTTCATACTCGTTGAAAATTCCTGCTCAATGATATTTCCGATCAGCATGATCTTGCCGCCGCCCAGAATATCCGGGATGGCAAAAGTGGTCAGTGACGGAACAAATACCATGGTAATTCCACTGATGATTCCCGGCATGGTCAGCGGGATCATAATTTTTGTCAATACTGCCTTTGGCGGTGCGCCAAGGTCTCTGGCTGCCTCAAGGATGTCTTCATTCAGCTCGGAAACCGCATTGTATACAGGCAGGATCATAAACGGCAGATAATCATATACCATACCGATCACGATGGCTACGTTGGAATTGGCAAGATGCTGTCCCGGCAGTCCAAGTGCGCCAAGCAGTGCATTGATCACACCGTTTCTGGATAACAGCAGCTGCCATGCCATGATACGCAGTACAAAATTTACCCACATCGGCAAGATTACGATGATCGCCATCATTCCCTGTTTCCCGATGTTCAATTTCCGCAGCATTACGGCCAGCGGATACGCCAGCACCAGACAGATGACGGTGCAGAGCAGCGCAAGCCAAAGGGCCAGCAATAAAGATTTCAAATGCACCGGCTGAAAGATCGCCAGAATGTTCGCCAACGTAAATCCACCGTTTCCATCCCCCAGCGCATAAAATACAATCATCAAAATCGGCAAGACCGTAAATCCGATGATCCAGATAATATACGGTGTGGCCAGTAAACTTCTCTTATTCATCCTTTTTGATAACCTCCTGTGCGGAAGACGCCGGTTTGTGCATGATCTGAATATTTTCCGGTTTTACGTACAGACCGATCTCTGTGCCCGGGTGGTAAGCGATGGTACTGTGCGCCAGCCACTCAAAGCCTTTTGCCTGCACCTTCATCTCATAATGAACACCCTTAAACAAAATGGATGTCACAACGCCGTCCATCATGCCCTCGCCCGGCTCTACAAATTCCATGTCCTCCGGTCGGATGACTACATCGACATTTTCATTCGGGGCAAATCCGGTATCCACACACGGGAACGGACATCCAAGGATCTCCACCAGGCAATCCTTCGGCATTATACCGTCTATGATATTGCTCTCACCGATAAAGTCTGCTACAAAAGCATTCTGAGGCTCGTTGTAAATATCTACCGGTGTTCCAACCTGCTGGATCAGTCCCTGGTTCATAACGATGATACGGTCAGACATGGTCAGCGCTTCTTCCTGATCATGGGTAACAAAAATAAAGGTGATTCCCAGCTCATTTTTAATTTTGATCAGCTCCTGCTGCATATCCTGACGCAATTTCAGATCCAGCGCACCAAGCGGCTCATCCAAAAGCAGTACTTCCGGCTCATTTACAATGGCACGGGCAATGGCAATACGCTGCTGCTGTCCGCCGGAGAGAGACATCGGATGACGATCCTCAAATCCTTCCAGATCCACCAGCTTCAGTGCATATTTGATCTTATCCTGAATATAAGATTTGCTTTTTTTCTTTAATTTCAGTCCGAATGCAATATTCTCTCCAACGCTCATATGGGAAAATAAAGAATATTTCTGAAATACAGTATTGATGTGACGTTTGTCCGGAGACAGATTCGTGATATCCTGTCCTTCAAAAATAACTTTTCCCTCATCCGGTTTGGCAAATCCACCGATAATACGCAGCGTCGTTGTCTTACCACAGCCGGAAGGTCCCAGCAGTGTCACAAATTCATTTCGTCCGATATCAATACTCAGATCATCCAGAATCTTTTTCCCGTCAAAAGATTTCGTCAGATGCTGTAAATTTAAAATTGGCTGTTCCATCCCATTTCTCCTCATGTTTTTTATTTTTCATATTTCACCCACTCAAGATAAGTTCCCCTCGCTGCTCATTTTTCACACATTGAAGACAGGAGACTATCTTTATTTAGAAGGTTGGCGGCGTGCTCACCCATACAAATTTTGCCGGGCGACTGCCGGTATTTTCAATATAATGCTTTCTGTTCGCACAGAAATAAAAACTCTCCCCGGATTTCACGGTATATGTCTTGTCGCCAAGATGCAGCCGGATCCGCCCGGAAATCACATATCCGAACTCTTCGCCCTCATGAGGCTTATCCTCCTGCAGTTTTTCCTTTGGCTGAACCACCACAAGCAGCGGTTCCATCTGATACTGCTGCGCATTCGGCACGATCCACTGGATACTGTTTCCGGCTTCATCGATTTTTTCAAAAAATGCGCCTTCCGAATACACCACATGTTCTTCTTCCGTCTCCTTGAAAAATTCAGACGGTGTCGTTCCCAGACATTCGATGAGATCCAGCAATGTCACCACGGAAGGTGCCACCTGACCACGCTCCAACTGGGAAATATATCCTTTCGTCAGTTCTGACCGGTCTGCCAGTTCCTGCTGCGTCAGACCATTCTGATTTCTCAGATCTTTGATTTTTTCTCCGATTCTGCAATTCACATAATTCGGTTCCATTTTTCTCGCTTCCATTTCTATTATCAAACATAAAGTTGACTATTACTAAACTTTTCGCACGATTTCGATTATACTATTATTAAACAGAAAGTCAACTATTATTGTTATTTTTTACATGTTTCTTACTGTATTTTTTCCCGGACATTTCACCTGCATTTTTTCACATAAGAAACTGCCTGCTTTCATATATATTACTAATCTCATGTCCGAAGGAGAATCCATGAAAAAGAAAAAACGCTTCTCCCTTCTGCTGCCGGTGGTAGTCTGCAGCATCCTTGCCATAACTATTTATTTTCAGATGACAACCGGAGTGATTTCCGTCAGCAATACCGTAAACGGCAAAGAGCTTCCGATTTACTGTGTGGATACCGAAGAACCCAAGATTGCGATTTCATTTGATGCCGCCTGGGGCAATGACGATACTGCGCGGATTCTGGAAATTCTTGCAAAACATAATGTTCATGCAACGTTTTTCATGACGGGTGGATGGGTAGATTCTTACCCTGATGATGTGAAAGCAATTTACGAAGGCGGACACGACCTCGGAAATCACAGTCAGAATCATAAAAATATGAGCCAGCTGTCCGATACCGAAATCCGGGATGAGATCATGTCTGTGCACGAAAAAGTAAAAGCGTTGACCGGGTATGATATGTTTCTTTTCCGGCCGCCTTACGGGGATTATGATAATGAAGTCATCACGGGCGTACTGTCCTGTGGATATTATCCGATCCAGTGGTCCATTGACAGTCTCGACTGGAAAGATTACGGCGTGGATGATATTATTACCCGGGTCTGCGACAATAAGCAGCTGACCGGAGGAGCTATCATTTTGTGCCATAATGGGGCCAAATACACAGCGGATGCGCTGGATACGCTGCTGACGCAGCTGCAAGAAAAGGGATTTCAGATTGTGCCGATTTCAGAATTGATTTATCGGGAAAATTATCATTTAGATGTGACTGGGAAGCAAATTTTGGATTAAATTTAGGTATTGAATGAATACGAAATCTGAGACCCCTTCTGCGACCGCTAGCCGTTCACTTCCCTCGTTTTGCTTCGGTTTTATCGCGCTCGTTCCCAACTCTCATAAAAGCTGGTCGTTTCCCACTCGCGCAAAACTCGCAAAACTCAGTCGTTCTCTGAATCGCTTGCCGCAGAAGGAGTCTCCGATTTCTCCAGTTACCTCTCTCCACATCAATCTATTCCATTTTTCTCATATCATAAACACTGACAGTAATTGCACACATGTAATGCCTGACAACTACACTACATATGGTATGTCTAGCATATGAGCATTCATATGGAACAGAACCGGAAGCAAAAATTCAAGACAAGACGGTAGGTTGATTTTCGTCAGCGAAGTGAGCATAGCCCGCCTCCGTGAGTGTGTCTGAGCACGCCGTATTTGCGTGCGAGTTCGCGGAAGGAGGCGGATATAAGCGGCGCAACGAAGCTAGAAAATCATCCGTGTCTGTCTGGATTTCTGCTTCCAGTCTGTTTCTTGCACTTCTTACTCAAAATTCCACGTACTGCCTTCGTCCAGTCCCTGTTTTGTCAGCCATTCGTCTTCGACTTCCAGCCGACGTGTCTCACCATTTTCATTTTCTAATATAACCAGACATTTTAATTTTTCTCCCGGAAGGCGTTCTTCGCAGCCAAAGTCTGCTTCTGCGATCTGTTTTATTTTCCACATACAAATACTCTCCTTAATACCACTTATAAAATCATGCAATACATCGTATTCCCTTGCATTTGCTTAATTTAAAAGCATAGTTATCGCAATCAATATCATAATCGCATGCCGCATTTCGGGCAAAACACAAAATCTTCGGTGGTCTCATACCCACAATTCGGACAGCGTTTATAACCACCATAATGATACCCTGATCTACCGTTTCCAACTTTTTGCAAATGTTCCGGTAAGATCCGCACATCTTCGCCACGCTCGATTCTTCGACCAATTTCCCTATCCAGTTCATACAGTGTGTTACAACAACTGGTCTGCACATAATAGTGCCTGTTCCATTTGAAACAAGGAATAAAAAACAGTGACAACACGGTGTAAGTCATAAACACCTGAAATCGCCCGTATCGTCCACACACGCCACAGATTTCCGTCTGGTTATAATCCAGTTCTTTTCTTCCATCTGTGATTCCCATCATAAAAAACATTTCTGTCTATTCTCCTACATTACCTGTTTTAGTTAATATGTCATTCACCTTTATCGTTCATTTTTTACACATTTATGCAATGGAAAATACCAATTAAATCCACTCATAATCACCGCCAGTTACTGCCAGAGAAAGTAACGCATCCATACGTTCTACATTTTCTGCGCCTTCTACTACTTCCAGCAGTTTTGCCGTCTCTTTTGCCACCGGCATTTCTTCATCCGGTCCGATCTCCATATCCGGTTCTTCCCCACAAAACGGGCACACCAGCTTTGATCCGATCTTCAGTGATAAAAATCTGTTTGCACATTCTTCACATTCATAAAATCCGCACATTTCTGTGCCATCCGGTACATAATACATTCCATTCAACCTCTATTCTCAATATCTTATTTCTGTCAGACAGATATCTCCCCGGCAAAGTTTTGTCCATTTGCAATCATTCTATCACACCAGACTTTTTTCGTCACCCTTAATTCCATCTTCCCCATAACGCAATCATCAGGTGATGTTAATTTTCAATAGTATCACTTGGGAATTCTATCGTTTTTTCCACATAAAATTTGTTTTCTGCAATCCAAATATTTATGGTATATGCAGGTGAATAGTGTTATAATAACCTATTATTTTAGATCATTTAATCTAATTCAATTGTTTTAAATCCAAGAT
>CAVKTR010000049.1:0-21982 GCA_963659325.1 Dysosmobacter segnis | reverse complement strand
TAAGCGATGCAGTAGTCACAGAAAATTTTTCATATCCTCGTTGGAGTTATTTTTTTTGTTCTCTAAACGACAAACAAGAATTTACTCACAGATAGACAGTATCCGCTCCACTGCGTCTTCGCGCCCGGTATGAACCACATCGTCACACAAAGCCGCATTTTTGAGTTCGTTTTCCAACGAAACCAGACGCAGCATTTTTTCATGATTATCCATATCTTTTTCCAGAATACTCTCGATCATCTGCTCCCGCTTGCATTTACAGAATATGATCACCGTCGGATAATGCCGTTTCATGGCAATGGCACCGCTTAAGTCCATCGGCATGACCACGTATTTATCGCCATTCATCAATGACGTGATATCTTTCCATTTCGTACCGTAAGCATAGCCTGCATAACGGGTGGTTTCAATGAATTCCGCACTGTCACGGATAAATTCTTCTTCCGTGATAGTTGTATGGATCGTGTCTGACACATTTTTGGTAGTGTAAGCTTTCGGCACAATAAACCGACCCGTTTCGCATAATCGGCGGGTAATCTCATTTTTATTGGAACCGCTCGGGCCAACCAAAGCTACCACGCAGGGTGCCTTCGGTTCTACCCGGTCTTCGATCATGGACGATTTGATCTGATCCAACAGCTGGAAAAATTCTTCGTAATTGTGTACCGCCAGTAGTCCCGTCAGTTCCCGGTTCCATGGTCGTCGCATCAGCACCGGAAAACGCGCACTGCTTTTTAAAATATTCCGTGGTCCATCATCCAGAGTGATATCCACCTGAACGACAGATTTCTGAAATCCCATAATGATATTTTCATCCGGAAAATCCGGAAATGCCGTCTTGATCTGCTCCACTCGTTTTGACATAAATTGCGGATATATGGCAGTCACGATATACACGATACCTTTTGTCTGCAGTTTCCGGATAAAGGCTTTTGCCTCATCGGATACCCGCTGCATATCATACAGCCGCGGATCGTTATAGTATTTTTTGATCACCGAGGCCCGCCCGGTATTTTCCCAGGAATTGATATCTTCCAGTGTCAACGGCGGGTCAAACTGATATTCCTGATTTGCCAGTTCTATGGCACAGTCATTTAAGGGAGAGATCACATCATCCCAGTCGATTCCAAATGTAAGCATAATGCCTCCAATTATTTTGCTTCTGCCGCATCGTGGCGCTGGTTATAGAAAAACATCCAAACCGCCATTCCAATAATGATCACATATCCCAGCACACTGAACCGATCCGGAATCTGATGGAACAGCACGAATCCGATGATCGCGGAAAATATGATCTGGGAATAATCGTAAACAGAGATTTCTCTCGCCGGTGCATGATAGTAAGCCGCTGTAATAGCGAACTGCCCACCTGCTGCAGCCACTCCGGCTCCAAGCAGAACGATTCCCTGCCACATGGTCATTGTATGGTAATTTAACAATAAGTATGGCAGTGTCACCAGACAGGAAAATCCAGAGAAAAACAGTACCACGGATACGCCTTTCTGTCCCCGCTGTCCAAGGACACGCACCATCGTGTACGCAATTCCAGCACATAATCCACCACAAAGTCCGATCAGTGACGGCATCAGGTTCATATTTAAAAATGTCGGTTTAATGATAAACAGGCTTCCGATAAATGCGCCGCAGACCGCAGTCACCTGAATCGGTGTCAGTTTTTCTCTTAAAATCAGGAATGAGAATAAAATAACGAAAAACGGTGACATTTTATTCAGCATGGACGCATCGGAGAGCACCAGGTGGTCTACTGCATAGAAATTGCACAAAATTCCTAACGTTCCAAAGATTGCTCTCAGAAGCATAAACTTCCAGTTTCCTTTTTCCACCTGAAATGTTTCTTTATGACGCACCATCATCGCCAGCGCAATGATAAAGGCCACCAGATTTCGGAAGAAACTTTTCTGCACCGCAGGCAGATCTCCCGCCATTCGTACAAACATATTCATAAACGCAAAGCAAAGCGCCGACAATACGATAAACATGATTCCCTTATACTTTACTTTCTGTTTCATAACTTACACCTGCTTTCTACACCTATTACCTAATCTGCTTTTTACAGCTGATATACCTCTGACGGATTTGTTATTTCATAGAAATCAAACTCCCACCGAGGCAAATTTAATATTTAATTCTCATTCTGTGCATTGATTTTTTCTGCAAGTTCTTCCAGATATTCCCAACGCTCCATTTTATGTTCCAGATCTGCTTCTGTCTGTTCCCGCTCCGCTGCCAGCTCTGACAAACGTTTGGAATTGGTGGCATTGGCCGCCATCTCATTATCCAGCGCTTCCAGTTTTTCTTCCAGATCTAAAATATCCTGTTCAATGGTCTCGTACTCCATTTTTTCCTTATAGGAAAACTTGAGCTTGCGCTCCCGGTTTGCACGATAGTTGTCATAAGCCGCACGGCCGCCGGTTTCAGCTGCTCCATCGGCAGATGCGTCTGCATTTGCTGCAGAACCTGCATTAGCGGATCCGATGATTCCGTCCTGCACGGACAGATTGCACTGTGCTGCTTCTCCTGCTTTCAGCGCATAATCGGTGTAACCGCCCTCGTACTGTTTTAACACGCCGCCGTCCTCAAAGGCAAAAATACGGTTAACGGTACGATCCAGAAAATAACGGTCATGGGACACGATGATCACGATTCCCTGATAGTGATCCAGATAATCTTCCAGAATCGTCAATGTGGAAATATCCAGATCATTGGTCGGCTCATCCAGGATCAGCACGTTTGGTGACTCCATCAATACCCGAAGCAGATTCAAACGTCTGCGCTCACCACCGGAAAGCTTTCCAATGAGGCTGTACTGTGCCTGCGGCGGGAATAAAAACCGCTCCAGCATGGCGGAAGCACTGATCAATCCATCTTCTGTCCGAACAAATTCTGCAGTCTCTCGAATATAATCGATGACGCGCATGTTCGGATCCATATAGGCAATTCCGGCCTCTTTGCTAGTCTCGATCTCCTGTGAATAATAACCGATCTTGATGGTCTGCCCTACCTTGATGGTTCCGCTGTCCGGTTCTTCTCTGCCAGCCAGCATTTTCATTAACGTTGTCTTGCCGCATCCGTTGGTTCCCACAAATCCCACACGGTCATTTTTCAAAAATATGTATGAAAAATCACGGATAAACATATGGTTTCCGTAGGACTTGCTGATGCCGTCAATTTCAATGGTCGTATTTCCCATACGGGTCGTGATGGAACTCATTGATACCTGTCCGTCGCTCTGCGGTCCATGCTGGTTTTTCATCTCCTCATAGCGCTCCAGACGGGCTTTCTGCTTGGTGGAACGGGCTCTTGCGCCACGTTTTACCCACTCTAATTCTACCCGCAGGATCGACTGGCGTTTTCGCTCGGTTGCCGCTTCCATCTCCTCTCTCTGGGCTTTCAGCTCAAGAAATCCGGAATAATTGGTATCGTAACTGTAGATTTTTCCTTTGTCGATCTCCACGATCCGGTTGGACACGCTGTCCAGAAAATAACGGTCATGGGTTACCATGATCAGGCTGCCACGCCAGCGTTTCAGGTAATCCTCCAGCCAGGCTGCCATGGCATGATCCAAATGGTTCGTCGGCTCATCCAGCACCAGAATGTCACATGGCTGCATCAGGATTTCCGCCAGAGCCAGACGTTTTCGCTGACCGCCGGAAAGCTCGGATATTTTCTGATCCAGGCGGACAATGCCAAGGGTCTGAAGCATGCTTTTCGCTTCTCCTTCCATGTCCCACTGCGTGCTCTCAGACATCTTTTTCTCCACATGCTCCCAGACGGTGCAGGTATCATCAAATTCCGGTGTCTGTGGCAAAAAGCGGATCACCACATGATTTGCTTTCGTGCAGCTTCCCTCATCCGGCTCTTCCAGTCCCGCAGCGATTTTTAAAAGCGTGGACTTTCCGGTTCCGTTGATACCGATGATTCCGACTTTTTCCCCTTCCTGCAGGAAAAAAGACGCTTTGTCGAGCAGTACCCGCTCGGTATATGCTTTTGTAATATTTTCCAATGATAATAAATTCATGATCACTATATTCCATTTCTATGTTTCTTGTCAGTTCTATTCTAACTGATTTCCAAAAAAATTACAAACCCAGAAACGGATACAAGAATCTCTTCTCGTGCGAGTGTGCATCGCTTGCACGAAGTGCTTTTGTTATAGGTAATTCAACATAATTTTCTATAACAAAACTGCCGTGCCACATCTGACACGACAGTTTTATCTGAAAAATATTTTCTTTATAAAAATTCTGCTCCGTTTGTCTCGATCACATGCTGATACCATGCAAATGATTTCTTTTTATATCTGCGCAGTGTTCCCTTTCCGTCATTGTCTTTATCCACATAGATAAATCCATAACGTTTTTTCATCTCACCGCTTCCGGAACTGATCAGATCGATGCAGCCCCAGCTGAGATAGCCAAGCATCGGAACACCTTCTTTAATGCCACGGATCATTTCTTTTAAATGTGCTTCATGATAAGCGATCCGGTAATCGTCTTCTACCGTTTTTTTCGCGGTCAGTTCATCCGCAGCGCCCAGACCGTTTTCTACGATAAACAACGGTTTCTGGTAACGGTCATACAGCTGATGCATTGTGATACGCAGTCCTTTTGCATCAATCTGCCAGCCCCAGTCACTGGTTTCCAGATATGGATTCTGCACACCGGAAAATGCGTTTCCTTCGGCTTTCTTTCCGGTTACTTCCGCATCCGTTGCCACGCAGCGGCTGGAATAATAGGAAAATGCGATAAAATCTACGGTATGTGCGGCCAGAATCTCTTCATCTCCCGGCTTCATCTCCAGCCGTATCTCGTTTTCCCGGAAAAATGCCTTTGCATAAGAAGGATAATACCCTCTCACCTGCACATCGATAAAAAAGTAAGTCTCATGATCGGAGGCAAGGGCTGCAAGCACGTCATCCGGCCGGCAACTATATGGATAAATACTTCCTGCGGCAAGCATACAGCCAACCTGACAGGACGGATCTTCCTGTTTTGCGATTTTTACTGCAAGTGCGCTGGCCATCAGCTGATGATGCGCTGCCTGATATTTTTCCTGCAAAGTCAGCTGATCGGCATCCTTTAACAAACCACCGCCCAGATATGGCACATGCATCAGCATGTTGATCTCATTTACCGGGATCCAGTATTTCACTTTTCCACGATATCTGCGGCAGATTGTTTTGACATAGCGCACAAAACAATCCAGCACACGTCGGTCAGACCAGCCGCCATATTTTCGGATCAGTGCCAGCGGTGTATCAAAATGATTCATGGTCACCAGCACATCCATGCCATACCGCTCACATTCCGCAAACAGATCATCGTAAAACTGTAAGCCCGCCTCGTTTGGTCTTGTATCATCTCCATTCGGGAAAATACGCGCCCAGGAAATGGATGTACGGAAACATTTGATTCCCATTTCTGCCAGCAGCGCCAGATCCTCTTTGTAGTGATGATAAAAATCAATCGCTTCATGTGACGGATAATAACCGTAATCTTTCTTCAGTGCTTCTGACGGATGAAAAATCGCGTAACCGCGCTCTTTTCCAGCCGGAAGAATATCTACTGCAGACAGGCCTTTTCCGTCTGTCTGATACGCCCCCTCTGCCTGATTGGCAGAAATTGCGCCACCCCATGCAAAATCTTTCGGAATCTGATACTGTTCCATAGATTATGCTCCTTTTACCACATGGATCAGAGGATCACCGAAGTTTACCGCACCTTCTGCCACTGCAGTCACTTCCTCATAATCATCTGTATTTGTCACTACGACCATAACCGTCGGGTCGTATCCGGCTGCCACGATCTTCTCTGTGGAAAATGTACCGAGTACATCGCCTGCCTTCACCTGCGCGCCCTGAGCTACGGATGACGCAAATCCATCTCCGTTCATTTCTACGGTATCCAGACCGATATGGATCAGCACTTCCACACCGTCACGGCTTTTCAGTCCATATGCGTGGCCGGTTGGAAATACGGTCTCAACAGTTCCGTCAACCGGTGCTTTCACGGTGCCGTCTGTCGGATTCACTGCCGCACCTTTTCCTACCATACCGGAAGAGAATACTTCATCGTTTACCTGATCCAGGGCAACAAAGCTGCCCTGTACCGGTGATACAATATCATACGCTTCTGCTGTTTTTTCAGCACCTTTTTTCAAAAATTTAAACATAATGATCTCCTTTTATTCTCCTTTGTAAAGGATAAATGAAACAACAAATCCTACAACAAATGCTGCTGCGATGGCAACCAGTGCCCACAGGAAAGTAGTTCCAAGGAAAATAGCGATGGAAGCCAGACCCGGAGAAGCCATTGCTACCGCACGGACACCGAAGATACCTGCGATCAGACCACCAACGGCAGCTCCGATCATGGTAGCGTAAAACGGTGTCTTATATTTCAGACTGATACCATACATAACCGGCTCAGACACACCAAGGATACAGGTCAGTCCACCGGAAGAAGCCAAGGCTTTCACATCTTTGTTTTTTGTACGGAAGGCAACGGCCAATGCCGCACCACCCTGTGCCATATTCGCACATAATCCGGCCGGAGCCATAACGCCTTCGTAACCAAGAGATGCTACGGAAGCCAGGGCGATCGGTGCATATGCATGATGCATACCGGTCATAACCATCAGCGGATATACTGCTGCCATGATTGGAACAGCCAGCCAGCTTGCGTTTGTTCCAAGGAAGTTAATTCCCTGTGCAACAACTTCACCGACACGATAGCCCAGAGGTCCGAGGATCAGCAGACCAACCGGTGCTGTAATAATAACCGTGATCAATGGCACGGAGAAGAACTTGATGGCTGTCGGTGAAATCTTGTCAGCCAGACGTTCTACATAACACATAAAAATAACGATCAGAATGATCGGCAATACAGAAGATGAATAATTTACCGGCTGGATATGGAATCCAAACAGGGTCAGATCATCTACCTGTAAAATACTTGGGTGCAGCAATACACCTGCAAGCATAACTGCGATAAACGCATTTCCGCCAAACTTTTTCGCAGTTGTATAAGCAAGCATTACCGGAAGGAAATAAAATCCTGCATTGGCAATGTTGTTGAATACCGTGTAGGTAGATCCTGTCGCATCCACCAGATTGAATACTTTTAACAGAATCAGGATGGCCTGAATCATACCTGCAGCTGTCAGAACCGGAAGGATTGGTGTAAACAGTCCTGCAATTGTATCAAATACGGTGTTCAGGCTGAATTTTTTGCGTTTTTTCTCTTCTTTTACATTAGAAGAAACCGCACTTTTTTCTTCTATCTTTGGTGCTTCTTCCTGTGCATCGCCTGCAAATTCCGGAAGATTCATCATTGCCTTGTATACATTGGCAACTTCATTTCCGATCACGACCTGATGCTGTCCGCCTTTTGCGATGACACCGACAACTCCGTTCAGGCTTTTCAGTTCTTCTGTCTGAACTTCGGAATCATCTTTTAATGTAAAACGCAGACGTGTGATGCAGTGTGTCAGGCCTTCTACGTTTTCACGGCCGCCGACCCCTGCAAGAATCTCTTTTGCTAATTTTGCATAATCCATTGTCTTTCTCCCTTGTTTCTTTCATAATGTACCACTTGCGTATTGCACGCTGTTTTTCAGAAAGCTTTCTCAATGACTGGATTATACCATTTACCGCTTTTTACTGTCTAATATCAGAAATGAATGTTATCTATGCAGATTCTGTATCATATCCGGCTGCCGTGATAAATCTTTCATACAGATTTTGTATCATAACAGCCCACACACATCACTTTTCCTTATAAATTCTGTTACTTTTTATTGTCCTTCTGAAAATAAGCCAGGCAGTAATTTACAAATTCCTGGCTGCTGCTACTGTCATTTTCTTCCAGAATCGCAAGGCTGACCGTATTATAATCATCCAGCTCCAGATACGAAAAATCCGGATTTCGTTTTACACGAACCATCTGATCCACGATCGCGTAGCCGTCCCCTGCTGATAACGCCACAAAAATAGCATCCAGACTGGAGACCAGATGATACTGCGGCTTAAATCCATATCGTTTTTCTAGCAGACGCATGTTGGAACCCAGTCCCACAGGACCTTCCTCATCCCGGAACGTATACAGCGTCTGGTCTTTAAAATCTGCCGGTGTCAGATTCTCTCGTTCTGCCAGCACATTATATCTGGAATAAAGCAACAATTTCTGTACGCTCACCAGATCATATATCTTTACATTATGCAGATGTCCCTGACGAACCGCACTGTCAATCTGGGCCCGCATTCCGAAAATCACATCATACTGTCCCTGTTTTAATCCTCGGAACAGATTTTTCTCCAGATTCGTGTCAATATTTAACTGAATCTGACGGTACTCCTCCCGGAACTTCATCAACACCGGGCGAAACTGTTCGGAGAAATCCCATTCCTGGAAGACGCCCAGGCTCACTTTTCCGGCTTTCTCCTGACTCATTCCCCGTACCTTGATGACCATGTCATCCAGTTCCGACATCATTTTTGTAAAATATTTCTGAAATTCTTTTCCCGCCGGTGTCAACACCACGCTCTTGCTTGTACGATCGATTAATGGACAGCCCAGTTCCTTCTCCAGAGCCGCCACTTTCCTGCTGATGGCCGGCTGTGAAACATACAGCGCATTTGCCGCCTTTGTAAAATTCAGGCAGCGGGCTACCTCAAGAAAATATGCGATCGACAACGTATCTATTACCATCCCTGTCATCTCCCTGATTTCATACAATTTTTAGATTATTTATGTTTATCATACGTGGAAAAAAAAGCCTTGTCAACGACCGTTCACGCTTCTCTCACACCCTTATTTCCTGCTACGGTACTGCAATAAAAATCCATCGTTTTTTTCATATTAACTCGATTTTTATTCAAAGAAGTAAATATTTGAACGTAAAAAACCGGTGCCTCATAACGGGGTCACCGGTTTTCTGTGATTCTTAGGGGAATCATTTTAAAATGTGTATAAAAATGGATTAGGATTAACTATTTTATGTTCTCAGGAAAAATCAAGTCAATTTCATGCTTCTTTGATTTTTTTGATCTCCTCGATCAACAACGGCAGCACTTTCATGGCATCACCAACAATACCTACATCTGCCACATCAAAAATCGGAGCATCCTCATCTTTATTAATTGCGATGATATAGCCTGATCCGATCATGCCGGATACATGCTGTGTAGCACCGGATACACCGCAGGCAATATAAAGCTTCGGTGCAACGATCTTGCCGGATTGTCCAACCTGATGGGAACGTCCGACCCACTCTTCTTCAATCGCCGGTCTGGTGGCACCTACGACACCACCGCAGACATCAGCCAGCTCCTGAACCAGCGCAAAGTTCTCCTTGCTGCCCATACCACGGCCGCCGGTTACAATGACATCTGCATCTTCCAGGTTGACTGCTTCACTGATTTCTTTTACCACATTGGCAATCTTGGTAAATACAGATTCCTCAGGAATCTCTACTGTTTCTTCTATAATTTTGCCGGCTTTTCCCGCCTCAATTGATTTGGGAAAAGAACCGCCGCGAACGGTGGCTACTGCCGGCTGGGTATGCAATACAACATCATTTAAAATATTTCCGCCGTAAACCGGGCAGGTAAATACATACTGATCACCATCTGCCACGATATTCATGACATCAACGGCGCATCCTGCCTCAAATTTCTGCGCCAGCAGCGGAGTGACATCTTTGCCCTCCTGCGTTGCTGCTGCCAATACCAGTGACGGTGTATATTTTTCAACCAGTTTTGCAAGCATTGCTGCCCGCACTTCCGGTCTGCTTTCAGCTGTTTTTACAGTTACTGCCTGATCTGCACCAGCTTCAATAGCTGTCTTTGCAGCTTCTTCCGGCTCCTCTGCAAGAATGGCTGCGATCACTTCTTCGCCTTTTGCAGCTGCAAGCTCTTTTGCTTTTGCCAGAATCTCAAGGGCTGGTCCTACCGGAGCGCCCTGGGCAGTCTCAACATATACTAAAATATTTTTTCCATCTGTCAGACTCATTTCCACGACCTCCTACAATACCTTGGCATCCGCGATCAGCTTCATTGCCTTGGCAACAGCTTCTTCCGGGGATTCTGCCTTGATTTTCACACCGGCCTGACGTTTTGCAGGCGCATATACTTTTACAACCTCCATGGAACTTGCCGGAATATCTCCGGTCTCAAGTTCACCGATCGGTTTCTTTCTGGCTGCCATCTTGCTCTTGATGGTCGGATAACGTGGATCGTAGTTCGGCTTCTGAATGGTCACAACACAAGGAATGGAAGCCTCGATCTCATTGTATCCGGTCTCTGTCTCCTGTTTGATGACTGCTTTTCCATCTGCTGCCTCTACGGCTACCACATTGGCCACCGCCGGAACATTTAACTTTGCTGCCAGCAGCAAGCCGGTCTGACTTGCTGCATAGTCAGTGGATTCCTTCCCGCAAAATACAAGATCAAATGTCTTTCCTTCGGCTGCTTCAATGTCTGATTTTGCTTTTGCGAGAAGTTTTGCAACTGCCGCACCATCCAATTTTTCGGCCTCGTCATATTTTACGAGGTATGCATAGTCGGCACCGACTGCGAGGCAGTTTTTTAAGGAGTTTTTCACACTGTCATCTCCGATGGATACCACAGTCACTTCGCTCTCGCCGACAGCTTCTTTCAGACGTACTGCCATTTCTTCTGCATATGTATCAAATGCATTTACGACAGGTGTTACCCCGTCCAGCGCCGGTTTTCCTGTGGCTTCATCCAAAGCAATTTCCACAGAATCGTCCGGAACCTGTTTGATGCAAACTAATATTTCCATAATGATTTCTCCTGCATATTTTTTTGTTCGTATTCCGCCAACTTTCAAAAAATGGCCATCGGCGGAATACATATATTGTTAGATAAGGGATAGCTTACTTACCAATGACACTGTTTGAGATAACGATTCTCTGTACTTCGTTTGTTCCCTCAAAGATCTGGAAGATCTTGGCATCTCTCAAAAGTTTCTCTACCGGATATTCACGGCTGTAGCCATATCCGCCGAACATCTGAATGGCCTCGGAAGCAACTTCCATTGCGATATCAGAAGCATAGCATTTTGCGATTGCGGACTCCTTTGTATACGGAAGACCCAGATCCATTTTTGTCAAGGCATGTGCTACCATCTGACGTGCGGTCTCTGTCTTGATCTCCATATCTGCTACTTTGAATTTCAGCGCCTGATTTTTGATGATCGGTTTGCCAAACTGTACACGCTCTTTGCCGTAAGCGATGGCCTCGTTAATACCTCTCTGTGCGATACCGGTTGCTACGCATCCCATCCAGGTACGTGCCTGATCCAGAGTCTGCATTGCGATGTTGAAGCCTTTTCCTTCCTCTCCGATCAGGTTGGAAGCCGGGATTCTGACATCCTCAAGGACAACGTCACAGGTGTTGGAAGTACGGATACCCATCTTGTTCTCTTCTTTTCCTGTGCTCAAGCCCGGAGTTCCTTTTTCTACGAAGAACATAGACATTCCTTTGACCCCTTTTGTCTTGTCAGTCATGGCTGTTACGCAGTAGAAAGAAGCGATACCGCCGTTTGTGATAAAGCATTTTCTTCCGTTCAGTACATACTCATCACCGTCTTTGACAGCAGTTGTCTTACCTGCGCCTGCATCAGAACCAGCACCCGGCTCAGTCAGACAGAACGCACCGAAGCCGCCTTCCAGGATTAGATCGCATGCACGCTGTTTTAACTCTTTACTTCCTGCGATCAGTACCGGTTTCATACCAAGTCCGCTGGCGGAAATGGTAGTTGCAAATCCAGCATCCGCAATTGCCATCTGCTCGATGAGAGCTGCCACATCCACCCTTGATAAACCCGGGCCACCAAACTCCTCCGGAACTTCCAGTGCCTGATATCCCTGCTCGATCGCTTTATCGTAAATCTCTTTCGGCCATTCGCCAGATACATCGTACTCTTTACACTGCTCTACAACTTCTTTGTCGCAGAAATTTTTTACGTCCTGTAACAGATCCTGTGCTTCTTCTGAAATTAAATATGCCATTTTGACTCCTCCATACTAAAATGATTCTTTACTATTTTTAACTGTTATTCTGTAGAGCCATCTCGATTAACTGAGCATTTAGCGAAGGCTTCTTCTTGAATATCATTCAAGAAGATTCCACTAATATTTCACTTCATCTCGATGTGGCTACTCGCCAAATAGATTTTCAGCAAAAAGTATTCATTCATGCCAGCATGATTCATACTTTTTCTGTAAGTCTGCTTGGCTCTACAGAATAACAGATCTTACCCGGATTTAAGATCATCTTCGGATCAAATACTTCTTTGATGCCTTTCATCAGGCGCATGCTTGTCTCACCTGCAAACGCTGCCAGATAATCCATTTTTCCGTAGCCGATTCCGTGCTCGCCGGAGATCAGTCCACCGCACTCTGCTGCTTTTTTGTAAATAATATCCATGAAATCAGCAACCTGTTTTTTGAACTCTGCCTCATCCATATCGTTGGCACATGCATAAATATGTAAGTTTCCATCGCCCGCATGACCAAAGCTCTTGATGGTAAAATCATAGTTGGATTCCAGTGATTTTACGAAAGTCAGATAAGATGCAATCTGATTTACCGGAACAACAACATCGCACTCATCCAACAATTTTGTCTCTGCCTCGATGGCTTCCAGGAAAGAACTTCTTGCTGCCCAGGCATCTTTTTTCTTCGCCGGTGTGTCAGCAACTAATACGTCGATGGCACCTGCCTCAAGTACAACCTCTGCAGCTTTCTCTGTAATCTCTTCCAGAGATTCCATATCATCTCCGTCAAAGGTTACCAGCAGATATGCGCCGATATCCACGCCCTCTAACTGCTGTGGAAATACGCTCTTTCCAAGGTAACGCTCAGAGGCCAGGACGATTTCTTTTTCCATAAATTCAATGGCCTGTGGCTGTAAGTGTTCCATGAAAAATTTCGGAACAGTTGCGATACAATCTTCCAGGTTCTCATACGGAATGATCAGGCTGATGGTCTCCTTCGGTGCCGGAATCAGTTTTAATGTCAGCTCTGTGATGATACCTAAAGTTCCCTCGGAACCGATCATCAGATTTAACAGGCTGTATCCGGTGGAAGTTTTGGAAACAGTTGCACCAAGTTTTACGATCTCACCGGTTGGAAGTACCACGGTCATTGCTCTGACATAATCTCTCGTACATCCGTATTTTACGGCTCTCATACCACCTGCGTTTGTGGATACGTTTCCGCCAAGGGTTGCAAATTTTTCACCCGGATCTGGCGGATATAAGAGTCCCTGTTTTTGTGCATCCTCAGCAAGGTCATTTAACAGAACGCCTGCCTCGACACGAACTACAAAGTTCTCTTTGTCATACTCCAGAATCTTGTTCATCTTGGACATGTCGATCATGACACCACCGTGCAGTGCAACGGATGCACCGGTCAGACCGGTTCCTGCGCCTCGCGGAATGACCGGAACGCTGTTTTCATAACACAGCTTCACGATCGCTGAAATATCCTCCGTTGTGGTTGCCTCGATCAATACAGTCGGAGCTCCTTTTCCGTAAATCGGCATTTCATCGTGAGAATAATCTACATTGATCTCATCTCCGGTGAATACCTTACCCGGAACGATTTTTTTGAACTCTTCAATAAGTTCCGGTGTCACTTGGTTGTAGCTGTAATTTGCCATCATCCAAATCCTCCTTTTACACATTTCTCAAAATATTTATCCTATCCCGTATTCTGAACATTCAAAACATAGGGAATTATCATATTATTTTTTTCTTACAATCACGGAAACTCCATCCGGAATCACTGTGATCTTGCTGTCTGTTTTTCCCAGATATGCGTCTGCCATGCGGATCGACTCGTCTACACTCTCTGCATAATCCATCTGCATATCATTGACCAGCTGCTTCGGTGCCTGTGTCACCATAATGACTTTATGATGCATCAGCACTCTGCACAAAATCTGTGCTTCCCATTGATCCGGAATCGTTTTATCCCGTGGTGTATCTAAGAAGCGCTGCATGATCACGTTTTTATCTTCACCGCTGGCAAAAGTGTCATATAATGATTGTCCACCATGTCCGTCAATGCAGCTGGAAACCATAATGATCACGCCGTTCGGATTACAGCTTGCCTCAGCTGCCGTCATACCTTTGACGGACTGATAAATATTCTGATCCAACGGATAACCACCGTTTGTAGAAATCACGATATCGGAAGGAATCGCATCCACACCGGACATCTGATCTACGAATCTGCATCCTTCCCGGTGCGCTTCGTTGAAATCTCCAGCATACGCACGGATGACTTTTTTGTTCTCATCCAGTACCACATTTATGATAAAAGCAAGTTTTGCCTGTTCTGCCGCATAGATCATATCCCGATGAATCGGGTTGCCTTCCAGTACGCCGGTTCTGGCATACTCGCTGGCGATAAACTCAGAACAATGATTTGCCATGACTGTCGCTGCACTGGATACTCCCGGCAGTACACTTTTTCTTCCACCAGAAAAACCTGCGAAAAAGTGCGGCTCGATAAATCCTTCGGAAATCAGCAGATCCGCCTCGGCTGCAATCTTGTTGATTTTCAATTTTCCACCGGATGGAAGCGTGCCAAGTTCTACCATATCTGCATCTTCATGACTTTTATGCACTGCAAATGTAATGTCCTCACGATCTACAATTTCTTCGCCAAATTTATAGATCAGTTCTTCTCTTGTCGTTGGTCGGTGAAAACCGGTGGCGATCAGGATTGTAATTTTCGCATTCGGATTTCCTGCTTTGATTTCCTCTAAAACGCCCGGCATGATCACTTTGCTTGGAACCGGGCGTGTATGGTCACTGGCGATCAACACGATGTTGTCTTTCCCCTTTGCCAGCTCCCGCAACCGTTTGGAATGAATCGGATGCTCTAAAGCATCTTTTACGATTTCCTCCTCCGGCTTGTCTGCCCGAAACTCATGCGCCTTTGAAACGAGGATGCCATTCAGGCGGTTGTCCGGAATGGTTAACTTCATTTTTTCTTTACCAAAAGGCAAGGTTACCTCTGCCATGTTTTGATTCCCCCTCACAAATTTGGTACTACCACTTTTATTATATTTTTTGGTAGTACCAATCGATATAAAAAATAAAGCTTTCATTTTGGACTTAACCGCTCCACGAAAACATTCATATTTTTTAATTGGTTCTACCATTTCTTGACTGATATATATTCTACTCATTTTTACACTGAGAGTCAACATCATATCGCACAAAAATTTCCAGAAAAAAACAGCAGATTTACCAAATTTTCTTGTTTGTGTGGGTTTTGGCAAAAATTTTATTTTATGAATGCGAAAATGCAGTATCTTTCCCCGGACACTAGCCGTTCGTTACCCTCGTTTTGCTTCGGTTTTATCGCGCTCGTTCCCAACTCTCATAAAAGCTGGTCGTTTCCCACTTGCGCAAAACTCGCAAAACTCAGTCACTCGCAAAACTCAGTCACTCGCTAAATCGTTTACCGAGGAAAGATACTGCATTTTCGCTATTTACATTATGAAATTACTCACCAGACTTTTGATTATCCATTATAATCAAATTATGTATAACTTAAATTGCAACTATAATTTTGATACACGCACGTAGTGTGGTACGAAGTGCAGGGTGGCGCAAAAATTTACTAATATCACAGAGTAGATAAAGAACTCCTGGAATTTTTTCTCAAGGAGCGATTGTTAGCGACTGAGACAAAATTCCATGAGTTCCTATAAAAACCTAAATAGTAAATTTTAAGCCACCCGAAACAAGAATTTAATCAAATAACTCTTTTGCCTTGGTATAGTTAAATACCGGTCCCTCCAGGCAGACATACGTCTCATTGATCTTACAATGTCCGCACTTTCCTACCGCACAGGACATCTTCCGCTCAAATGAAACCCAGATTTTCTCTGGCGGAACCCCGCATTTCATACACTCCAGTGCGGAAAACCGCATCATTGGAGGCGGACCTACAATGACTACATTGTAATCCTCGAAGGTATCAAATGGCACATCCGGAATGCATTTCGTAACCATTCCTTTGTGGAATCCCGGTGCCTCGGAGTTATCCAGACAGTATGTACAGTGGAACCGTTCGGCAAATTTTGCATGTTCTTCATTGAACAACACGCAGTTGATATCCTTAAATCCGGCGATCAGATACACGGATTTGCAGATTTCCGGATGATCGTAAAAATGGGTCAGTGTGGTTTTTACCGGAGACATACCAGTACCACCACAGATAACCAGCAGATCTTTGTTTTCAAACTGCTCTACCGGGAATGCATTTCCATACGGTCCACGCATAAACAGCGTATCTCCTGCTTTCAGATCAAACACGCCTCCGGTCAGTCGTCCGACTTTACGGATGGTAAATTCCACATAACCCGGTCCTTTTCCACAGACAGAGATCGGCGCCTCTCCGATTTTCGGCAGAGACAGCTGGAAAAATTGTCCATAACCCGGATCTTTATCACAGGCCACACGAATCGTAAACTCTGCCGCCGTCTGGCGCACAACATGTATGATTTTGTGCGGTTCCGGTTTCATAATATTTTCCATTGCTTTACGCCTCCTCTCCCGCATTCATTTTTTCAATTTCTGCTGCAAGACCGTCCACCGCATCAAAGAATGAGATCTTTTTCGGACATCTCATATCGCAGCGGCCGCATCCGATACACATCTGTGCATCGCAGGCAATACCATGACTGCCGTCCTTTGCAAAACGATCTGCAAAATCGTAAAACTTATGCAGCACTTTAAAACGCATATTCGCTCCGGCTGTCTTGCGGGCACGATTGCCACCGGCTGTCATGGTATAAGTCTCCAGCATGCAGGAAGACCAGACTCTGCGGCGTTCTCCGCTCCGGCTTCCCTCCTGGTAAACCACATCCACCGTATCAAAGCAGCTGCAGGTTCCGCAGACGGTATTGCATCCACCACAGGACATGCATTTGTCATCAAACTGATTCCAGTACTCCGGATCACTGATCGGTTTTAACATACTGCGGTCAGTAATCTGCGGAATGTGCAGTTTTTTCTGATTCTCCTGCACAAATTCCGGAGTAAAATCACAGGCCGGCGCAGATGCAAAATCACTGCAAAGTGCGGCATCTCTTACATCCACCAGCACCTCATTTTCGGTGATACGAACCGCCGCATCGTACTTGTCTGTCTTGTTTGTTCCCATAGAAACACAGAAACAATGTTCAAAACTCTCACGGCATTCCAGCATGATCACTTTTACTTTTTCCCGCAGTCTTGCGTAAAAATAATCCGCATGACCACCGTTTTCCATAAAAATGCAGTCCAGACGCGCCATTCCGTTGATATCACACGGACGCGCAAACACCAGAATTACCTTATCGTCCGCCAGCTCACTCTCCGTCACTTCCGTATCGGTAAAGTAAAACATCGTCTGTGACACCGGATAATACGCTTCCTTCGGTGAAAAATCTGCCTGACGGTCCAGCACGATCTGATCAATGGTTTTAATCTCACGATAACGCACTTTCTTTTTTCTCTGATCCCAGGCCGGTGCAAAAATGTGATACTCCTCTGACCAGGCAGCCAGAATATCGTTCATCTTGTCAAAATCTACTCGATATCCCATATTGCACCTCCCATTGCCAGCATCTCTTTCTCCTGCTCCAGAAATACATTCGTTACTTTTCCGACCGCCTGATAAAACTCGGTCTGCGCATATTTGCTGATATCCATGCAGAAAGCGCCCGCCCATTTCAGATGTTTACATAAAAATTCATTCTGACCACGGTTTGACATTGCCACACGATCTGCATTGTCTGTCTGACAGGCCAGCAGTTCTTCCTCACACAAAACGGCCATAAACTCCAGTTCCAGACCGATATGGTCATTCATGGTGCGGAACATATCTTTGCTCGGCTCCCATCCGTGCAGTGCGTACAAAGCCAGCGTCTCCTGCTCGGTACGTCCGCCGATCTCACGTTTTTTATTTGTATAAATAGACTCATACGGGAACGCAGCCACACCGGTGGCCTCTCCTGCTGCCAGAAATGTCTTCGCATAGTCCGCAGCCACATCTTCCAGATCCTCGTTTTTCAAATCTGCGATAGCTTTTGCCAGACGCGCATAAGCCTCTGCCAGCTCTGCATTGTCGCAGTCTGTCGGAAACTGCATCTGCTTCATATTTGCCAGCGTCTCCTCGTCCACTTCCATGATGTACAAACCGCCAAGGAAACGATAGAGTCCTGCTCTGGCTCTCGCCAGCTGTTTTCTTAATTCAACCTGCTTCATTCCTCTTTGGCCTCCTTCTTCTCATTCATTTCAGTGCGCACAACTTTGGCTTTTTTGAAATGATCTTCAAAAATTTTGTGTGCCATCTCGCTCTCCGGCTCTTCATAAATGCCGTTTCGTAGTGCTTCCTCGAATTCAAACGGAAGCATATCAATCCAGCTCTGTTTTTTCAAAATAAAACGTCCGGACGGATAATTTCCATTATCATCCTTTAATGTGTATGCATGACCTTCATTCTCTGCCAAAATTCGGGATACTTCACTCTCCGGATCATTGATATCTCCGAAATGCAGCGCGCGGCCCGCACAGTTTCTGACACAGGCAGGCGGTAAGCCTTTTTCACGCAGCTGCGCACAGCCGGTACATTTGTCCATAACTCGCAGTTCTTTATTGAAATTGTTTGCGTGAAACGGACATGCCTTCTTACAACTCTGACATCCGATGCAGATATCCTGATCGATGCGGACTACTCCGTCCTCCTCATCCTTGTAACATGCGCCCGTCGGACACACATCCACACAGCTCGGATCCTCACACTGCTGGCACATGACCGGCAGAAAATACATCTGCAGATCCGGATAGACCCCAGTCGGTCCCATATGATATAACGTGCTTCTGGAACGACCCAAAGCCACTTCATTTTCTGTCTTGCAGGCAACCTGGCATCCGCCTTTACAGCCGATGCACCGGTCCACTTCTACAACCATTGCATATTGTTTCATCACTCTGCCTCCTCGTTCCTTATGCTTTACCTAATGGAAGCCAATGTACAAAGTCTTCCGGTTTCTGCCAGATGCCTTCCGGCGCACTGTCTGCTTTGGAAATACGCACCTGATAAGCACGGAGTGTATGTGTACCAACGACATCGTTAAACGGTGCCGTGGATTTTGACAATACGTTAACATTTGTCTCCTGCCATCCGTGTGTCTTGGTATTCATGGTCTCCGGATGCCAGAAACGCTCCATACACACAGTTCCCGGATTAATTCCCTTTGTAACCAGCGCTTTCGCACGGATCTTGCCTCGTTTAGACTCTACCCAAACCCAGTCACCCGGTGCGATGCCATAAGCTTTTGCCACATCCGGATAGATCCAGATCTCCGGAACCGGATACAATTCACGCATAGTTGCTGCATTTCGCAGGGTAGAATGATGGTAAAACGGAACTCGGCCATTTGTCATAACAAGCGGATATTCCCTTGCAGTATCATCATCACGCACCGGGCTCTCCACAGGCTCCAGATAATACGGCAGCGGCTCATAATCCTTGTCCGCAGGTGCAAACTTGATCGGCATAAACGGCTGACCGGTTCTTCCCAGTGTGATCATACTCTCCACATATACTTCGATCTTCTTCGACGGCGTATCAAAGCCCTTCGGCAGCCCTGTCGCTTCATCGATCTGTTTGTATACATAATAGCTCTTCCATTCTTCCTTGGACATGTACTCGAATGGCGCTTTCTTTTTCATTTCTTCCCAGGTCATACCGATGGCCGGTGTCAGATGGTCAAAGAACTCATCCATGGAATCCCAGTATGGAAGCTGATCCCCCATAAACTCCGGATCAAAAGCTTTCTGACACATCTCATGACCAAGCTCTGCACATTTTTTTGCCAGGCGTGACCAGATCAGCGTTTCATCCATGGTCTCCCAGAGATGAACAACCTGCTGTCTTGCCACCAGCATGTTACAGGTTTCCACGATCATATCCGTCTCCAGCCACTCCTCTGTCGGCAGCAAAATATCCGCATAGCAGGAAAAAGAAGTCGGATACATATACATATGTACGATAAAATCAAGCTTTTTGATGGCCTCTGCCCATCGTCCGGACTCAGCCAGTACACCGAGTTTATTTCCGGAACGGTCGATCCACATTCTCGGCTGATATGGTTTCTCTGTCAGAATCGCGTTCAACACGCTGCCAGGATGACCCGCATACCAGATGCTTAAGCCCTTGTGTTCTCTTCCCCCCAGACGTTTCTTCAACTGCTCCGGCGGCAGACATTTCAGTGCAACCGGAACCGGATAGTTTGGCACTTTCAGCACGCCACTGGTGCGGAACCGCTGCATCAGCGCGCCCGGTTTCTCCAGATTACCCATCAGGAAATCAATGGTATCCGCTGCCATGGCAGCCTGCACAGAGTTCGGTGTCTGATCCGTAGCCACGCCAAGACAGATGCCGCTCGGGGAATTCTCCAGATACATCTCAATGGCAGCTTTGATGCGGTCTGCATCCAGCCAGCAAATCTCCGCTGCTTTTTCCAGGGTGAATTCCTCGCAGCGTTCATATAACAGCTGCATACCAGTCTTGTACACTTTTCCATCTACTTTGTAAGTGCCCCATAAAGCCGGGGATAAATTTTCATCAAAAGGATAGTCCATCGGCTGCATGGAATCTGTTTTTTCATCCCATACATAAAAGGTATCCGGCGCACCGTTTTCCCCTTTTTTTGCACGGGCAAAATAGCGGCTCTCCACCTCTACCAGATACGGCAGGTTCGTCCAGCGCGTTACAAACTCTTCGTTGTATCTGCGGTTTACTAAAATGTATCGGATCCATGCCAGCTGCAGCGCAACGTCTGTACCCGGGCGGATCGGCAGCCAGATATCTGCTTTTGCCGCATCCGGTGTAAAACGCGGATCAATGGAAATCGTCTTTACGCCTTTGGCGCGCAGCTCGTTTACCATACGACCGCCGCTGGCCGGTGCAGAATACGCAGGACCCGCACCCCAGAGCACCAGACATTTAATCTTGGAATTTTCATAATCATACAGCTCAAGCGCATTGGAGTCCGCAATACTGGAATCCGCACCACCGTACATCATGGTGCAGGCCAGAACACGCGGCAGATAACACTGCGCACACCCCGGCTCATACCAGTTCGGCGTACCGAAAATATTACAGAAACGGGCAATACTCCAGATTTCCGGGTTGCCACCGCCTCCTGTGGTACAAAACAGTGCTTCCGCACCATATTTTTCACGGGTTTCCATCGCTTTTTCCGCCACGCGGGTCAGCGCCTCATCCCATGAAATTCTTCTCCAGCGTCCACTTCCACGCTCTCCCACACGAAGCAGCGGATATTTGTTTCGATTCGGATGATACAGCGCCTGAATACCGGACAAACCTTTGGCGCACATGCGTCCCTGGCTCATCGGATCCACCGGGTTACCCTCTAACTTAACGACACGGCCGTTTTTCACATGCGCCAGAACACCACAGTTTGCAATGCAGGCACGACAGGCCGTCTTTACAATTTTCTCTTCGTCATCAATTTCCATAACCTTCGGTTCGCACTTCGTCAGATATCTGCGCTTTGCGGTCACCTGATCCAGCCCGGAAATTGCCAGTGATGAGAAAAAATTCTTTGCATTTTTCACCAGTTTTCCCTCCCTTAATAATCCCAAAAATAATCTAAAATGAAGTCCCACTTTCCTGTTAGTTTCTTTTTGTTATGTTTCGTTGTGTTTGCTGGTATGTATTGGTATACCAGAAGTATTCTTCTTAAATTTATTATAGTGGAAGGAGTCGAAGATGTCAATAAACAAAAAAGAAGTGGCAGATCTGAATTGTATCAAATCGGCCACTTCCTCTTGTTACTGTTTCACTTATTTTACTTTTCCATTTACAATGTGATAGCGAATGCCATTCAGCCATACATATC
>CAVKTR010000048.1:0-22452 GCA_963659325.1 Dysosmobacter segnis | reverse complement strand
ATGAACAATAAAAAAGAGCTGAAATATGGAACTTATAGAGTTTCCGAGACTGCTCTAGTTAAAAAACGAGGTATTATCATGGATATCAGAATAGAAAAAACAAAAACAGCCATTCACAATACATTTCTGGAATTACGTTCCAAAAAACCATTGGAAAAAATCACGATCAAAGAATTGTGTGAAAAGGCACAGATCAACAAATCGACCTTTTACTCTCATTATAAAGACATTTACGATCTGAGTGATCAGTTAGAGACAGAAGTGGTCACCTCTGTCATAGAAGCCATTCCAAACCCGGAAAACTGTCTGGAAGATCCGGCGGTTCTGGCCAAAAATATGTTTCTCGGCTATCTGTCTAGAGATGCCATTATCCGCATTTTATTTTCCGGAACCAGAGCCGGGGAGCTGGTGCGCAAAGTAGAATACCAATTAAAAAAAATCCTGTTTGAAGCTCACCCGGAGTACAAACAGGATCCATCCGTCAATGTCGTGCTGTCTTACACGGTATATGGCGGTTATTATGCATTTTTCGAAAACCGGCAGTACGGAGATAACACCGTGGTTGATATTATCAGCCAGATTTCCTCCGGAGCGATGAAACTGCTGTAATTAGATATACATCATATCTTCTTTATCCGCTGCTCGTTTATTGCGAACAAAAAGTCCAATTGATACGATCATAAATACAATTGAAATCAACTGTGCCGTAGTCAGTCCAAGCAGACCTCCCTGCTCATTGGTACGCAGGAATTCCACGCAGAATCTTCCGATTCCATAAAGCATCAGATACAGTGCTCCCACATCGCCTGTGTGACGCATTTTTCCAGTCATACGGATCAAAACGAACGCAATCACAAAATCTCCTGCGGATGAAAAAAGCTGTGTCGGCAGCAACGGTACCCCCGCCGGTGCAAAACTATTTTCCGGAAATACGATTCCGATTGGAAGACTTGTCTCCTTACCATAACAGCATCCTGCAAAAAAACATCCCAAACGTCCAAAGGCCTGTGCCAATGCTACGGACGGTGCCAACAGGTCAAAATACTCAAAAAATCGAATATTTTTGATCTTACAATAAATCAATGCCGAAACCACACCGAAAATAATTCCGCCATATACCACAAATCCGGAAGATCCAAGTACACTCAACGGATCGGTTAGGAACTGTTTCCAACTTAAAATCACAAAAAATACTTTCGCTCCCAGAAATCCCATCACCAGGCAGAGAATCGCAATATCCATCACCGGCTCTGCTTTCATCTCCAGACGCTTTGCTCTATAGTAACCCATCAGCACACATAAAATAACTCCGATGGCAATCATCACACCATAAGTATGAACCGTGAATCTGCCAATGGAAAATAAATCAACTTTCATCTCTTCAAACGCTCCTCTTTTCAATCTGCCTCTTATTTTACACTATTTTGTTTTGTTTTCCAACCGCTTCTATCACTCTTTTACAATCTAATACATATTTTTATCATACATTTTCAAAGTAATTTTTTTCAAATACTCGTTATATTTACTTTTTCACTTCACCTATCATTTCTACAGACCAAATTTATTACTATGTACATTCTGTGCTGTATCGCTTTTTACATTGACAGTCCCACGCTACTGTGCTAGCATTTTGGTTGCTATGCTGTGCCCTGGCACAAATTCAAGAAAAGGACTCATTACTTATGAAAATTCAACTTTCGGATCATTTTACCTTACCAAAACTATTGCGTTTTGTTTTTCCATCCATCATTATGATGATTTTCACATCCATTTATAGTGTGGTAGATGGCTTATTTGTATCCAACTTTGTCGGAAAAACCGCTTTTGCATCCGTCAATCTGATCATGCCATTTGTCATGATCCTCGGTGCCATTGGTTTTATGCTTGGAACCGGTGGAAATGCCATTGTATCGAAAACACTTGGTGAAGGGAACCACGAACTGGCACAAAAATATTTTTCCATGATCGTATATTGCACCATCATCGGTGGAATCATCGTTTCTACCTTCGGCGTCATTTTCATGCCGACGATTGCAAAATTGCTGGGAGCCAGCGGTGAAATGCTGGCAGGAAGTGTTCTGTATGGACGTATTTCCATGATCTCACTGACCTGTTTCATGCTGCAAAATGTTTTTCAGAGTCTTCTGGTAACTGCCGGAAAGCCAAAACTTGGTCTGCTGATCACGGTCAGCGCAGGACTGACCAATATGACACTGGATGCCGTTTTTATTTACGGATTAAAACTTGGAATCGCAGGTGCAGCGCTGGCAACTGTCACCGCGGAATTTGTCGGCGGTCTGACTCCACTGCTCTACTTTTTGCACAAAAACAGCAGTTCACTCCGTCTTTGCAAAACACGGATTCAGCCAAAGATTATGCTCAAAACATGTACCAACGGTTCTTCCGAATTTATGACAAATATTTCCATGTCGCTGGTAAATATGCTCTATAATTTTCAGTTGATGCGAATTGCCGGTGAAAACGGCATTGCTGCTTACGGCGTTATTATGTATGTAAGTTTCATCTTCAGTGCAATGTTTATCGGCTATTCCGTAGGATGTTCGCCACTGGTGGGATACAATTACGGTGCCGGAAATCATGATGAACTGAAAAATCTGTTCCGCAAAAGTTTGAAGCTTGTAGGATTCGCCGGTGTCTGCCTGACAATTCTGGCATACCTGCTGTCCGCACCATTGGCTTCCCTGTTTGTAGGATATGATGATGCTTTATTTGCACTGACCGTACATGGATTCCGGATTTATTCACTTGCATTCCTGTTAAACGGATTCTCCATTTTCGGATCCGCATTTTTCACCGCATTGAATAATGGACTGATTTCTGCATGTATTGCATTTTTGAGAACTTTTGCTTTTCAGATTGTGGCCGTTTTGATACTGCCGTATTTGTTTGACGTAAATGGAATCTGGTTCTCTATCGTGGTGGCAGAGTCACTGGCGATCTGCGTAACGATTTCATTCTTCGTGCGGAAGCGACATGTGTACCACTACGCGTAAACTCTTGTTTCGGGTGGCTTAAAATATGTGGCTCTACTGTAAGTTTATGAAAGCGGGCTCAGCCAAATTTGTCCCGGCAGCTAACAATCGCTCGCCAGGAAAAATTTGCTCTGAGCCCGCTATTTAAATATATATTTTCATAAAAATACAATTAGTAAACACCCCTGAATGAAAAATTGCTGGAGTTCTTAATTTACTCTGTGAAATTTGTAAATTTTTGCGCCACCCTGCACTTCGTGCCACACTACGTGCACATCTCTAAATTTTAGTTGTTATTTAAACCATATTACTCATCCTTTGATTGTGCACAGGAAGTATAGAAATAATAAAACTTTTGTTGCATTCACAAACATATAATCAAACTAGTAAATATATCCCCTTATTATGGAGAAACATTAAAAATTAAAGAAATATTTTCATAACGTAAATAAAAATCAGAGAAAAATTCCTCGACGAGCGGTTCAGAGAACGACTGAGTTTTGCGAGTTTTGCGCGAGCGGGAAACGACCAGCTTTTATCGGAGTTGAAAGTGAGCGCAATAAAACCGAAGCAAAACGAGGGCAGTGAACGGTTAGTGAGTGAGGAATTTTTCTCTGTTTTTTCACATATATTAAATTTTAACCATTACTCAGAAACAAGAACTTATTTCAAAGTCACCCGTAAAGACACCGGCTGATGATCCGTATACTCGAAATTCGTATCAACGACCTCCACCTGATCCACCTGCAGATTATCCGACACAATATACCCATCAATGACATAAACCTGCGAATCCTCATAATTTCCACTATACGGTCCATTCAGCAAACGACACGTCGGCGCATTATCTGCCACTGCAAAATCAAATCCATCCGGCAGATCTGCTTTTGACACCGTTCCCGGCACCCAGCTGTCGGTATCATGAATCTCATACTTATCCACGCCCTCAAATGTCTGGTTAAAATCACCACCGGCAATGACATAATTACCTGCTTCATATTCTTCCTGCAGCTTATCTGCCAACATCTGGCTCTGGATTTTCTTGCCTTCTCCGCTGTCATATGCTTCCAAATGGAAATTGATCAGCACCAGTTCTTTGTCAGTTCCCTCAATCGGAATCCTTGTCTCAAGCATGCAGCGTTTCAGATTACAGGTCTTGACCGGCCAGGAAAATGATTCTGCCAGTTTGATTCTCTTCGCACTCTCCACCTGATAATTCGTCATTGTAAGCAGACCTGCTTCTACTTTTCCAATCGGTGGAATCGGATACGGCACAAAATCACATTTGAAATTGCAGGCATAAATACTGCTCATATCCAGCGCATCCTCGTAATACGCACGTTCATTGATATGGAAGGAACGTTTTCCGTCAATATCCACTTCCTGCAGGAAGTAGAAATCTGCGTTCTGACTTTTTAAAATCTCGGAAATCCCCGCAAGGTTTGTTTCCACCACATCCTTGCTGTCCGGCTGCACCTTGCTTCCACCGTCCATAAAGAAATCTTCATCTTTGCTCAATGCCGCATAACCGGTATTGTATGTCAGTACGGAAAAAGAATCTCCCTCTGACAATGTCTTTGTGCCATTTCCGGTCTCCAGCATTTCAATGGACTTCGGACGGTACTCCCGCACTGTATAAAAAATGAGTACTGCTGCCACAAACAATACAATGCATAGTAATACAATTCCAACTCTTTTTAAAATCTTTTTCCCCCTCATAGTAATCCCTGCTCCTTCTTGCTATCAGATTTTTATGCAACCAATTTCCGCTGAAAAATAGCCTTCGGTTATGGCTACATAATTTTCTTCGTATTTTGTAAATTCATCCTATCATATGTCCCCTAAAATCGCAACAAAAAGCCCTCTCTGTCAGTCTATATAAAAAAGAAAAGATATTGAAAGTCTGTGTAAACACATCCGTCTACACACTACTTCATTATCTTTTCCTTTTACTCATATATTCTCTATTTTTACTCTTTACTTTGCAATCTCTAGCCCTTTCAGATACCAGAGGTTTGCTTCCGCGATTCCATCCATCTGAATGCCCCGTGCGTCATTCTCAAAATAAAATCTTGAAGTCAGCACTGCTTCACCATCGTTGACATAGATTTCCACCATGGAAGTATCCACGATCATACGCAAACTATGAACATCGGGAATCTGAATCTGACGTGTACCACGTCCACGACCAGCTTTTTCAGAAAGATTCAGGCTGAGAATGCCATCCGCATATGTCAGCGAAAACTGCTCGACTCCGTCCGAAACTGCAACTGACCAGTTTTCCTCGAATTCTTTTGTCTCCAGTTCGAACACGTTCTGTTCCAATGCAACGTTTCCGCACACCTTCTGTTCCTGCCCGCGAAGCTGTTTTAATTCTTCCAATGGCTGCTGTAATATCACACCATCCTGCAATATCAGTTCTCTTGGAAGTGTCAGTGCATGCTGCCAGCCCATTTCCACTGTCGGCTCATTATCATAAGGCACATCGCCGATTCCAGCCCAACCAATCAGAATCCGTCGTCCCTTTTCATCTTCAAAGGTCTGCGGTGCATAAAAATCAAATCCATGATCCCATTCCCGGAAAGTATTTCCATCAATGATACGATCTTCTGTAGAGGCATTTTCATCTGAAGCGACTATTTCCGGCTTAGAAATTTTCTCCTTAGAAATAAGTGAAGTTTCCGGCAGGAAATATCCGGACTGATAAATATTCTGGAACTGATACTGATTCGCTTCCAATCCCTGTGGTGACAGAGACAACACCGGCTGTCCATTCAGGTAGAAATAATCCGGGCATTCCCACATATAACCAAACCGCTCTTTCGATGTCACATCTTTTTCAAAGTTCCAGTGATGCAGATCATCGGAACCAAAGATCAGTACCGTTCCATAATCTGTCTGTGCGAAATTCTGCTCCAGATTTTCCGGATGGAGCATTTTTCTGCCACCCTGTACCATATGGTAACGACCGTTTTCTTTCCAGATCTTCGGATCGCGGATATGACAGGTATAAGCATCTGGGTAATCCACATTTGTCATCACCAGCTCTTTTTCCGAAAAATGCAGACCGTCTGTACTTGTCACAAGCACGGTATTTGCTTCCCGGCCTTTATAATCCATATCATAGTCGCCATCCTGCTTCACATTTCCGGTATAATACAAATACATTGTATCATCTTCCAGAAATGCACTTCCGGAATACACACCATCTTTGTCAAAAGGCTGATCCGGTAAAAATGGCGCTTCCAACTGTTTCCAGTGAATCAGATCCTCGGATGTATAATGTCCCCAGGCTTTCATGGAGCCAACCGCATCCAACGGACAATACTGATAAAACACATGATAGGTTCCATGAAACTGACACAGACCATTTGGATCGTTCATCCAGCCAACCGGCGGCATAAGGTGTAATTTTAACCGGTGCGGATCCTGCGCAATCTCACTCTGCTTTTTTTCTGCTTCTGTTACTGCCTTCTGCAACAATTCTTTTTCACTCATCTGATTCATATTATTTCACCACGATCACTTTCTCGCCCTGCTGTACGTTTCCGGTTTTTTCTACAGAAATATCACTGTAATCATCCGGATTGATAACCAGAACTGGTGTAGTCAGATCATATCCTGCTGCGCGGATCTGTTCCATATCAAACTCCATCAGAAGTTGTCCCCGATGAATGGTATCACCGCTCTCTGCGTGTGCGGTATAGAATTTTCCGTCTAACTCTACCGTATTGATTCCAATGTGGATCAGCATTTCCACACCGTCTTTACTTGTCATGCCAAGAGCGTGTTTTGTATCATATACCAGATCCAATGTTCCATCAAATGGCGCATATACTTTTCCTTCTTCCGGAACGATAGCAAATCCCTGGCCAAGTACACCGGATGCGAATGTCGGATCCGGAACTTCTTCCAGTTTGATAGCCGTTCCGTTGATCGGTGCGTAAACGGTGTTCGGCTCACATTCTGATTCACTTTCTTTTGTCTGAGCAATTGTTTCTGCAACTGCTTCTGTTGTATTTTCACTATTATTTGTCTCTGCTACTTTTACAGTTTCCTTATTTGGATCTTTGTATAACATCCAGGAAATCACGAAAGCTACTGCCACAGCCACAGCAATTTCAATCGCATACTGTACGGTGTAATGTGTTGTGATCAAGAAACCGAACAGTCCTGTGATACCATATGCGGTAGCTCCGATATGGAAAATTCCTGCAACCAGTGCTCCTGCTGCTCCACCGATACATCCGGCTACAAACGGACGCATGAAACGAACGTTTACACCGAAGATCGCCGGTTCTGTGATTCCAAGGAATGCGGAAAGGGAAGCCGGAAGAGCCATGGATTTTGTCTTTTTATTTTTTGTCTTAACTGCAACGGCCAGTGCTGCTGCTCCCTGTGCTACGTTTGCTGCGGTAGCGATCGGCATCCAGGTATTTAATCCGGTCTGGCTTAAGAGACCGATTTCAATTGCATTGTACATATGATGCAGACCTGCCACAACCGTCGGTGCATATAACGCGCCGCAGATGGCCGAACCGATTCCAAACGGAATTCCGATCAGATGATGCGCACCTGCAAGTACATAGTTTTCCAGAGTAGAGAACACCGGTCCGATCACGGTCAGTGTCACATAACCAGTTACAAGTACTGTAACAAGCGGTGTCACAAACAAATCAATGATTTCCGGCACAATCTTGTGCAGCTTTTTCTCCAGCATACACATTAACCAGACCGCTATTACAACCGGGATAACGTGTCCCTGATAACCAACAAGTTTAATATCATACAGTCCAAACCATGCCGCTGCCGTCGGTATCTGAGAAGCATCCATACCGGAAACACTCCATGCATTGATCAGATCGGAGTGGATCATGATCATACCAATAACTGCTCCAAGAAACTGATTTCCGCCAAATACTTTTGCCGCTGAAATTGCGATCAGGATTGGCAGATATACAAACGCTGCGTTACTGAACAGATGAATAATTGTATAAGTACCGGAAGATGTGATCTGTGGCCATACATTTGAGATACCTTCCAGCAATCCCATCAACAGACCGCTGGCAACGATAGCCGGAATGATCGGGACAAAAATATCTCCCAGTGTCTTCACTGCCCGTTTGAATATATTCTGTTTTGCCGCTGCCGCCTGCTTTACATCCTCTTTGCTTCCGCCTGTAATGCCTGCCAGGGCAATAAATTCATCATAAACTTTATTTACCGTACCGGTACCAAAGATGATCTGAATCTGTCCGGATGCCTCAAAAACCCCTTTGACACCATCTACATTTTCCAGATCTGCCACGCTCATTTTAGAGTTATCTGCGATCACCAGACGCAGACGGGTGGCACAATGTGCTGCGGATACGATATTATCTTTTCCGCCAATGTGTTCGATTACTTCACTTGCTGATTTACGATAATCCATTTTCCTTCTCCTCTCTTATTTTTATGTGAACGTTCTCATATTTATGTGATATCATTTTTGTGTGTATTTGTAAGTATATGAGTATTTTTATTTATTTTCTTGTCCGTACATATATGAGAACGTTCTCACTCCTTGATATAATAATACCTCTTGCTATTTCATTTGTAAATCCGCAATAACCGCTAAATATTTCTTTCCGATTTTGTCTATTTTTCACAGTGTGGTTTCTTTTTCTACGATCTCAAACCCCATTTTAATCTGCTTTTTAATATCATTGTCCGTCCGCAGGATTTCCAGCATCAGCTTCGCAGCTTCTATTCCGGTCGTTTTGTAGTGGAAATGAACACTTGTGATCGCCGGGAAAACAGCACTTCCCATTTCCGTATCACCAAAACCTGCCAGTTTTACCTGTTCCGGCACCGCAATATGCTGTTCCTTCAGATAACGGAGTACGCCCATGGCCAGAGAATCCGTTGCGCAGAAAATCGCATCGGTATCCGGATATTTTTCCATCAGTTCTTTTGCTTTTTCATAGCCCCCCTGAATCCGGAACTGCGTTTCAAACATACGGTCTTTGTCCACCTGTTTTTTCAGATCATGCATGGCCTGCAAATATCCTTTTTTACGGGCATCTCCTACTGCCTTATCTTTTGTCGTCACACCAACGTATCCACAATGCTCCACATTTCTCACAAGCACCTTCGTCAGTTCACAGGCTGCATGATAATCATCTTGATATACACAGCTGTACTTTTCCACTTCCTGCGCCACGACAACGATTGGCACATCAGATTCCTCCATCAACCGCAGATGCTCTTTTGAAAACATGGTTCCCATATATAAAATACCGTCCACCCGGTTTTTCCGGAAAATCTTCAGGTATTTCAGTTCCTGCTTCGGATCATTCTGTGTGTTTGCCAGCAGCAATTCATATCCCTGTGCGGAGAGAACTTCACTGATTCCCGCTACCATACGGCTGACTGCCTCTGACTGAATCCTCGGAATGATCACACCGATCAGATTTGTCATCTTGCTACGCAGTGTGCGGGCCTGCTGCGACGGCTCATATCCGGTTTCTTCAATTACTTTGCGGATCGCTTCTTTTTTCTCTTCACTGACATATCCCTGATTCAGATATCTGGAAACCGTTGCCCTGGATACCCCTGCCAGTTTTGCAATTTCATTGATCGTCATTCTTGTTTCCTGTCTCCTGTCATTCAGAAAAAGGCATCCATAAAAACGGATGCCTTTTCTTATATTCATAGATGAATTATTTTGCTACGATGTTGATGATTCTACCCGGAACATAAATCTCTTTGATCACATTTCCTGTCAGTTTATCGCCAAGTGCTTCCTTACCTGCTGCGATGGCATCTTCTTTGCTGACATCAGCCGGAAGAGTAACCACGCATTTTGTCTTTCCGTTGATCTGAACGGCAAGCTCTTTCTCGTCATCTTTCATGGCATTCTCATCGTAAGTCGGCCATGTCTCATGGAATACGGAATCCTCATGACCGAGCTGGCTCCACAGCTCCTCGCTGATATGTGGTGCAAACGGTGCCATCAGAACGACAAATGTCTCTAATGTCTTTTTGTCTACGCCGCCTTTTTTCGCCATATCGATAAGTTTGTTATTGTACTCCATGAATCCGGAAATAACAGTGTTCAGGCTGAAGCTCTCCAGACGTGTGGTAATGTCGTAAACCAGTTTGTTACGAACTTTTACCAGCTCTTTTGTCTCTTTGACATCAGCATCTTTGTTATCCAGTACAAGTTTCCAGAAACGTGTGATGAAACGGTATACACCGTCGATTCCTCTGTCATCCCACTCAGAATCCAGTTCTGGCGGTCCTACGAACAGCTCGTAAAGTCTCAGGGAATCACAGCCGTAATCGCATACCAGATCATCCGGTGAGATTACGTTTCCTTTGGATTTACTCATCTTGATACCGTTTTTACCGGTGATCATACCCTGGTTGAACAGTTTGTGGAACGGCTCGTCAAAGTCGATCACACCGATATCGCACAGGAATTTTGTATAGAATCTGGAGTAAAGCAGATGCAGTACCGCATGCTCAACACCACCTATGTACATATCAACCGGCAGATATTTGTCTGCTTTTTCTCTGGAAACCAGTTCTTTATCATTTTTGTTATCTACATAACGAAGGAAATACCAGGAAGATCCTGCCCACTGCGGCATGGTATTTGTCTCACGTTTTGCAGGTTTTCCACAGCACGGGCAGGTTGTATTTACCCAGTCTGTGATGTCTGCCAGCGGAGATTCACCGGTACCTGTCGGCTGATAGGACTCAACCTCCGGTAATAACAGCGGAAGCTCTTCTTCCGGAACCGGAACAGGTCCACAATCCGGACAATGAACGATCGGGATCGGCTCGCCCCAGTAACGCTGACGGGAGAATACCCAGTCTCTCAGTTTGTAGTTTGTGGTTGCTTTACCGATGCCTCTCTCCTCGATGATGTGCGGAGCTTCTTTCTTCAGTACAGAAGATTCCATTCCGTTCCACTCGCCGGAGTTGATCATGGTTCCCTTTGCTTCGGTATAAGCTTCTGTCATATTCTCGATCTCTTTGCCATCTTTTGCAATAACCTGGATGATCGGAATATTGAATTTTGTTGCGAACTCGAAGTCACGGTCATCATGAGCCGGTACACACATGATCGCACCTGTACCGTAGTCAGCTAATACATAATCAGACAGCCAGATCGGTACTTTTGCATCGTTGATCGGGTTGATCGCATAACTTCCGGTAAATACACCTGTTTTCTCTTTGTCCTGCAGACGGTCTACAGAAGATTTCAGAGAAGACTGGTAAATATAATCTTCTACTGCTGCTCTTGTCTCATCGTTTGCAAGCTCTTTTGCCATTGCGTGCTCCGGAGCCAGAACAAGGAAAGTAGCACCATATAAAGTATCTGGTCTTGTTGTGTATACAGTGATTTCTTTGTCTGTATCCTCAACCTTAAAGTTAACTTCTGCACCGTGGCTCTTGCCGATCCAGTCAGTCTGCATCTTTTTAACTTTCTCCGGCCAGTCAAGTTTGTCAAGGTCATCTAACAGACGGTCAGCGTATGCTGTGATCTTTAACATCCACTGATTCAGGTTTTTCTTGGTAACATCAGCGCCGCAACGCTCACATTTACCATTTACAACTTCCTCATTTGCAAGACCTGTCTTACAGGACGGACACCAGTTGATCGGCATCTCTTTCTGATAAGCAAGACCTGCTTTGAACATTTTTACAAAAATCCACTGTGTCCATTTATAGAAATTCGGATCTGTTGTGTTTACTTCCATATCCCAGTCATAAACAGCAGCGATCTCTTTGATCTGACGTTTGATATTTGCAATATTCTCAGCTGTGGATTTCTCCGGGTGTACCCCCATCTTGATCGCGTAGTTCTCAGCCGGAAGTCCGAATGCATCCCATCCCATCGGATGAATCAGATAATATCCATTCAGCATTTTATATCTGCTCCATACGTCGGAGATAACGTATCCTCTCCAATGACCTACATGCAGACCATTACCTGACGGATACGGAAACATATCCAGACAGTAGTATTTCGGTTTCTTACCATCATTTACATTAACCGGGTGTTCTTCCCAGATTTTGCGCCATTTCTGTTCAATCTCTCTGTGATTGTACGGTACAGCCATTTTCATTCCTCCTAACAGATTGTCCCTCTTTCTCATTCGTGGACATAGTCTGTAAAAATTTTAACACAACCACTGCATTTGTCAAGGTTTCGACACGCGATTGTTAGCCTATATCCTGCAAAAAGAGACTTTTTTCCACTACTCAAATAGCAAACTCAGAAGAGTTTTCCTCAGCAAACTTTTATCATTTAACATCTAAATGCTCTTTCACTACTGAAATAGAGAAATCGGAAGAGTTTTCCTTGGCGAGCGATCGTTAGCCGTGTCCCGTAAAATTTACATTACTGAAATGAAAAAAAGGAAACATTTTCCTTGGCAAGCGATTGTTAGCTGACAAGGTAAATGTTTCCTTTTTTTCTCATACATTAAATTTTATTCCGCTCTCGCAGCCACCTCTTTCTCCTGTACATCAGACGGAGCCTGCTCATAGCGTGCGAACTCATACTCATAAGTTCCGCTGCCGCCGGTCATGGAACGAAGATCGGTATTGTAACCAAACAGTGAGGACATCGGTACATCTGCGATGATCTCCTGTTTGCCACCATCTACCGGGTTCATTCCAAGTACACGGCCACGGCGTTTATTTAAATCTCCCATAATATCACCGGTATATTTGTCCGGTACCAATACTTTTACTGAAGCGATTGGCTCTAATAAAATCGGGGAAGCATCCATAAATCCTTTTTTGAATGCCTGGATTGCTGCGGTCTTGAACGCCATTTCTGAAGAATCTACCGGATGGTAAGATCCATCGTATAATACGGCTTTTACACCCACTACCGGGTAACCAGCCAGCGGTCCGCGCTCTACGGATTCCTGAATACCTTTTTCTACAGCCGGGAAGTAGTTCTTCGGAACAGCGCCGCCAACCACGATCTGGTCAAACTCATATGCTTCTTCCAGATTGCCGGATGGCTCAAATGTCATCTTAACGTGACCATACTGTCCATGTCCGCCGGACTGTTTTTTGTATTTGTACTCCACATCTGCTTTCTTGCGGATGGTCTCACGGAATGCAACCTTCGGCTGCTCTAATGTGATCTCAACTTTGTATTTCTCTTTTAATTTGCTTACCACTACATCCAGCTGCTGATCACCGATGGCATATAGCAGAGACTGATGATTCTCACTGTCGTTGACAGCTTTCAAAGTCAGGTCTTCCTGCATCATTTTCTGTAATGCCTGAGAAACTTTATCCACATCGGCTTTGTTTACCGGTTTGTAGCTCATGTATGTATATGGTTTTGATACGGCTGTTTTGATAAAGGTAAGCGGTGTTGCCTTTGTGGACAGTGTATCAGTTGTCACTACTTTATTTAATTTTGCAAGTGCTCCGATATCACCGGCATGTAACTCCGGTACTTCTTCCGGTTTGTTGCCACGCAGTACATATAATTTACCGATCTTGTCATCCATACCGTGCTCTTCGTTGTACATCACATCGTCTGTCTTGATAACACCGGATGTAACTTTGATCAGAGAATATTTTCCGATAAACGGATCCACAATAGTTTTAAAAATATATGCACTCTTTGCTTTTGCAAAGTTAAAGTCCGCATCGTATACTTCGTTTGTTTTGATATTAATAGCTTTGCACTGTTTTTTCTCCGGGCTTGGCAGATATTTTACAATATCATCCAGTAAGGTGTAGATACCTTTTGCCATTGTGCCGGAAGCCATGGAAATCGGAACCATGCTGCCATCGCATACGTTGGTATGTAATACCTGACGGATCTCATTCTCGGAGAAGGTATCACCTGAGAAGTAACGATCCATATATTCTTCGCTTGTCTCTGCAACAGACTCTAATAATGCTTCGCGGCAGATCTCCAGATTTTCAAAAGAATAATCCGGAACATCAGTTTTATCAACCGTTCCATCCTCTTTCCAGCGTTTTGCTTTCATCTGAATGACATTGACATAGCCAACGAACTGTCCGTTCTCACGGATTGGTAAATGTAACGGAGCGATCTTCTTTCCATATAACTCCTGCAGGTCTACAACTACCTGACGGAAACTTGCGTTGTCATCGTCCATATTTGTAACCCAGATCATACGCGGAAGATTGTATTTCTCACAGATCTCCCATGCTTTCTGTGTGCCAACTTCCACGCCGGCTTTACCATTTACCACAATAATTGCCGCATCGGCTGCAGCTGCTGCTTCTTCTACCTCACCGACAAAATCGAAAAATCCTGGGGTATCCAGCAGATTGATCTTTGTCTCTCTCCACTCGATCGGGACTACAGAAGTGCTGATGGAAAAACCACGTTTGATCTCTTCTTTATCGTAATCACTGATGGTATTGCCATCTGCGACATTTCCCATACGATTGGTAATTCCGGACAGATAAGTCATTGCTTCAACCATTGTTGTCTTTCCGGAACCCCCATGTCCCAATAAAACCACGTTGCGGATCTTGTCAGTAGTATAAACGTTCATGTCATTTCCTCCAATACATAAAAAATCATGGTTATATTTTACTAAACTTTTCTTTTTTTTGCAACCTTTTTATAAAAAATGCACAAGTTTTATCAATATTTTCTCACAATTACTTCCTCTACAAAGAAATTCTCTGAACGAGAGCCATTCTCAGGTCAAACTTCTCTATGGCACACTTTTTCAAAACAGTATCAGCCATCTTTCTGTCATTTTTCGTTTTTACTTTTGCACTTTAAAGTGTTGACTTTTTCATGTAAATGCGTTATCATTGCAAAAGATGTCAGCGGGATACATTTGAAATATATTTAAAAACGTATCAAAAAGAAGTACTGTTTTTCTTTTTTAAGATGACATGTAAAGTGAATCATTTTTAAAATAACGTTATGAAGGAGGGTACATTATGATTCCAGAAAAAATCGGCTTTATCGGCCTTGGACATATCGGCGGTTCTGTAGCAAAGACGGTGCATCGCATCTATCCGGACATTCAGATCGTCGCTTATGATACCTGTCGTGCCACTCTGGATGCCGCATTATCCGACGGCATTATCACAGAAGCACTGGATCAGGTTGGCAAAGGATTTTCCGATTGTAATTATATCTATCTGTGTGCCCCTGTTCTCGACAATGCAGACTATGTCCGGGAATTATCCGGCATTCTGCATGATGATATGCTGTTGACGGATGTGGGAAGTGTCAAAACCGGCATCCATGAACAGATCCAGAAATACCCGGATCTGGAACGACATTTTATCGGCGGTCATCCTATGTGCGGAACGGAGCACGTAGGCTACGAGTATTCCACCGCTTACATGCTGGAAAATGCGTACTATATTCTGACCCCGACGCAGACGGTTTCGCCAAAAAAAGTAGAGGAATTCGAACAGTTTGTAGCATCCATCGGTGCAGTTCCACTGATCCTGGATTATAAAAAACATGATTTTTCCGTTGGTTCCATTAGTCATCTGCCGACGGTCATCGCTTCCACACTGGTCAATCTCGTCAAAAATCTGGATGATTCCGATGAGACACTGCGTACCATCGCAGCCGGTGGTTTCAAGGACATCACCCGTGTGGCATCCTCGGATCCAACCATGTGGGAAAATATCTGTGTGGCAAACCGAAATCAGATCTTAGAGCTGATCGACACTTATGTCAAAGCTCTGCAGCAGACACGAAATACCATTGCGGAGAGCCATCCGAAGGAGATCAAAGAATTTTTCAGTTCTGCCAAGGAATACCGTGATTCCTTCAACATCTCCCACCGCGGTCCGATCCGTCCGGTTTACCAGCTGTTCTGCGACCTGATCGACGAAGCCGGAGGAATCGCTACCATTGCTACGATCCTGGCCTCCAACAACATCAGCATCAAAAACATCGGCATCATCCACAACCGTGAATTCCAGCAGGGTGTTCTGCAGGTGGAGTTTTATGAGGCAGATGCTTATGATCATGCCGTAGAACTGTTACGGAAATATCATTACACTGTATACGAGAAATAAAAGTATTATATAAAATAAGATACAAAAATAAAAAAGATGGAACCTCCGCCTGAATCAAACTTCAGATAATTGTTCCATCTTTTTCTATTTACTCTGTGGCCTGAATAGATGCGATGACATTCTCGCACTCTGCCTGCCCTGCCTCAGAAGGTCCTGTAATGATCATTGTGATCATGCATCCACCATTTTCTGCAATTGCATAGCACTGATAAATATTGTTTGACTGATACTCTGCCGTTCCGTCAAAAGACACAAACTCTGTCTTTCCGATCATTTTGGTACCGATCGGATTCAGGCTGTATGCGATTCCCTGATCCTGATAACTCAACAGCTGTTCAGAAAGTGTCTCGGCATACTGCTGTGCCGTCACATCACCAAATGCTGCCAGATCTTCTGTCATCATCGCAATGGCTGATCCGGTATTCGGATTGTAAATATATAACTCATAGGTACTTACATCTGGTGTCCCCTCATTACCAGTTACCTGCTGACCGGCATTTTCCACCGCATCAATTTCTTCCTGTGTGCCGATCTGCCATCCATCCGGCAATGTCAGGCTCATTCCAAGAGATGTGTTTGTGTATACTTCGCCGTCCCACTGTCCCGGCACGTAAGCTGCTTCTTCTTTCTCTGCTTCCGCTGAAACACTTCCTTCTTCCTGCAGAACAGATGTCTCATTTGCTGCAGATGTATCTGTATTGGCTCCCGTCTGATTCTTTCCTCCACAGGCTGCCAGAGAACAGATCATCGTTGTCATTAATAACCCCACGATAATTTTTTTCATTCTTATTAGTCTGCCTTTCTTTTAAAGTAATCTTTCTACGTTGGTCAAAATTTCCATTCCATTTTAATGGCAAACAGAAAAAAAGTCAAGAAACGCTGATTTCCTGACTTTTTATGCACCTTTTTCTTTCTTAACTTCTATATTCTATCCAGCTTTTTATCAGCTGCCCTACTCTTCCATTTTTGTGATCAGAGCACGTACTTCGTCACGTTCTTCTTTGGATGAACCACGGATCTCAAGATAATTTTTCATCATCTCTGCCGGTGTCATACCCCAGAATTCCACAAAATTCTGAACGTCATACTTCATGTACTCTGCAGCCTCTACGATCGGATGATAACTGTAAATTTTACCATTGCGATCCATACGTAAAAACTCTTTCTGAACCAGATGGCTCAGATAAGTACTTACTGTCTGAGGTTTCCAGTTTTTGCCATACGCTGCGTTGCAGGCTTTTACTACTTCACTTAAAACCATATCGTGATCTGCGAGCCAGATTGCGCGCATCACGAGCATTTCCGCTGTTGTCAAATAATATCTGTTAGTTCTGTCAATCATGCTTTCGCCCCCCTTGCGTTCGATGCCTTTCTTTAAGTTATTAGTTCCTCTATAATATAAACTTTCCTTACCGAAAATACCATTACAAGCTTTTTCAGATATCGGATATTTTATATTCTCTGTTAATATTTCTCTATATTTTGAAAAAACAGGAAAGCATTCACTTTCCTGTTTTCTAATCATAATGCCGCTGGCCGGACTCGAACCGGCACGGAGTTACCCGCTTGATTTTGAGTCAAGTGCGTCTGCCAATTCCGCCACAGCGGCAAGGTGTCCGGTTTTTACCGAACACGCTAATAATATCATACAGGTATACAAAATGCAAGAAAAACTTTACTTTTTACACTATTTTATGCCATTTTACACCAGACCTTTGATAATATCAAAGCAGTCAAATGTTGCAAAGTAATCCTTCGGTGTCTCTGCACGACGGATCAGCTGTGCGCTTCCATCTTCTTTCAGCAGTACTTCTGCGGAGCGGAGACGTCCGTTGTAGTTATATCCCATGGAAAATCCGTGCGCACCGGTGTCATGGATTACCAGATAATCACCCATATCGATTTTCGGAAGCATACGGTCCACTGCAAATTTATCGCAGTTTTCGCAAAGGGAACCAACCACATCATATTTGTGATCACAAGGTGCATCCTCTTTGCCTGCAACCGTAATGTGATGATATGCACCGTAAATAGCCGGACGCATCAGATTTGCTGCGCATGCATCCACACCGATATACTCTTTGTAAGTGTGTTTCTCATGGATTGCCTTTGTAACCAGGCAGCCATACGGTCCCATCATGAATCTTCCCATCTCTGTATAGATGACAACATCACCCATATCGGCCGGAACAAGCACTTCCTCGTATACTTTCCGAACACCTGCGCCAATGACACGGATATCATTCGGAACCTGATCCGGTTTGTATGCGATTCCAACACCGCCGGAGAGGTTGATAAAGCTGATCTTGATGCCAAGTTTTTCTTTGATCTCCACACATAACTCAAATAAAGTACGAGCCAGTGTCGGATAATAATCGTTTGTCACGGTATTACTTACCAGAAATGCATGAATACCAAAACGCTCTACGCCTTTTTCTTTCAGAAGTTTGTATCCTTCAAACAGCTGCTCTTTGGTAAAACCATATTTTGCATCTCCAGGGTTATCCATGATACCGTTGCTCAGTGTATACACTCCGCCCGGATTGTAACGAAGACTCATTGTTTTCGGAAACTTACCAATTGTTTTCTCCAGGAAATCAATGTGTGTAAAATCATCCAGGTTGATGGTTGCACCGATCTCATTTGCGTATACAAACTCTTCTGCCGGTGTATCATTAGAGGAAAACATGATCTCCTCGCCGGAAAATCCCAGTTCATGGGACAACATCAGCTCTGTCATGGAAGAGCAGTCTGTACCGCATCCATACTCTTTTAAGATATTTAATAAGAACGGGTTTGGAGTAGCTTTTACTGCAAAATACTCGCGGAAGCCCGGATTCCATGCAAACGCTTCTTTCACTGCCTTCGCATTTTCGCGGATTCCTTTTTCATCATATAAATGGAAAGGAGTCGGATAGGATTTCACAATCTCCTCAATCTGCTCTTTGGTAACAAATGGTTCTTTTTTCATTTTGTTTTCTCCTTGTCGTATCACTTTTTCTCTCGCTATCCATCATACACAATACGGCGAAAAAAAACAACCCGTCGTCAGGATTTTCTCCCGACGATGGGTTGTTTTAGCTTCTATTCTCTTTTCGTCACCAAGGAAATGCTGACAGGTCAGTATTTCTTAGTTGTCAGCTGCTCCGGTTCTCTTTAATACATAGAAACCATCATCGAAGCAGGTTACATAGATATATCCTCTGTCATCTACGCAACAATCTTCTGTCATTGCGTTACGTGGACCCGGTAATCCCGGGAAGAAGGAATCTTCCGGTTTTTTGTTCGGGTTTGGCGGGATAAAGTATGCAAGCTCTTTGATGTAATAAGGATCAGATACATCATAGATACGCAGGCCTGCTGCAAAGTAACAGCAGTATACTCTGTCACCTCTCTGCTCCAGCCATGGCTTGTTGCTCATCGGCTCATGCAGGTTGTGCGGTCCGAACGGTCCCTGACATCCAAGGTTCATTACGTTGAAGTTTGGATACGGGAAGTCTTCCGGTACTTCCGGATACGGGAACTCTGCGATCAGAGTCGGGTGTGTCGGATCTTTGACATCAACCATATGAAGGTTATTCATAGCCTGTGCCTCTTTGATAGATCCTTCCGGGAAGAACTGGAATCTCTCGCCTTCGTTTGTAACAACACAAAGATCACGCCCCGGCAGCGGTAATGCTGTATGAGTACGTGCTCCTGCCAGATGGCTAGAGAATGCCGGCATAAACTTCAGCTGTCCTAACAGATGCGGACGAGTCACGTCTTTTGCATCCAGAACATACAGACCATCTCCGCCGTAACCACAGAACATAATTCCGTCGTCACGTCTGAATGGCGGTCCATGCATCCATCCTTTGTCCATGAAGGACGGAACATGTCCTGCATGATGATCAACAGTTCTGCAAGGATATCCGTCTACGAACTGATGAGGAGCCCACCAGTTACCAACCTCATGTGGATTTGTCGGATCAGAGATATCAACGATACGCATAATCATACCTTCGAAACGCTCGGATTCGCAGGAAAGATATACGTAAGGACCTCCGTTATACATAAAACGATGAACACCGATGGAGTGTGGTACTCCACAATCCCAGTAACCCAGATATTTCGGGTTTTCCGGATCTTCTTTCAGGCTCCAGATCTGGATACCAGCCTGACATTTCATGTTCATAAGTTCGCTCTGCTCAACTAATGCACCCGGGCCTGAGCCTGCGGTCATTGCACAGATCAGAAGATCGTCTGCTACCTGGATCTTTGGTGTAGAGGTAGTCGGATACTCTTCCGGATCTAACAGCTGCAGATGTTTTACAAATCTGGTGTGTTCCGGATCTGTAATATCAGCGATCAGTACACCATTCTGTGTACCGCCAAAACAGGAACCATACAGATAGTATTTTCCTTCTGCTGTTTTGTAAACCTGCATCTGGAAAACGCCGCTTTTACCATTCCAAGGGTTGAAATCGAGAACTTCCAGGTTTTTGATATAACCGTTGTTTCCCGGTCCCTTGGCATAAAATTTGTCTGCCATAATTCTGCCTCCTTCTTTCTTGATACCTTTATTCTAACCCAATCTTTTTCATACGTCAAATAGAAATAACCGCCGTCTGATATAACAATATCGTTATATCAAAACAAAATAACTATCTTCCATACGCAACAATCCTACTACACAATAAGCAAAAACGCTCTCGGCATTCATACTCATTATATTAAATCAGTTATGTATACGGATCACTTTTTTCAACAGTGACACAAAACAGTCAATGGCAGAATCCCTGTTTTCATTGATCCAGACCACGCTCAACGGATGGGTAGATTCCAAAGGAAGGGATGAAAATCCCGGATTATCCAGTGCCCGGCTCCAGCTGTCCGTCACCGCAACACCAAGTCCGCACTGTACCCCCATGATCATGGCATCGGTGCTGTGTACCGGCTGAATCTTCGGCGTAAAACCATACGGTTTGCACACACTTCGGATCAGATCCGTCACATAATCATTGTCCTCTCCAGCCACTGTCAGGAATTCTTCCTCGCGGAAATCGTAAGGGGTCAGCATGCTTTCATGCTCCGGTACATTTGCCGTGTTGTAAATCAGTACTCGCGGCAGATCTGTCACCTTTGCATGCATGATTCCCTGAATGTTCAGAATCTTCGGTTCAATAGTTATGATCACGTCCTCTTTTCCACTTTGCAATGCTTCCTGGGAACTTCTTGGCTCGTAACTGTTTACTTCCACCTTAACGTTTGGAAATTCCTGAGAAAAATCATGCAGCACCGGCAAAAGGATTTCCGAAATATTCCAGTTATTCAGCACTCCGAGATGTAGTACCTGCTTTTTATTCTCCAGTGACAGCTTTGCCCTCAGTTTCAGATCAAACAATTCGCCACGACACCTCTCAAAAAAATCATAAAACATCTCACCGTTTGCCGTCAGTATAATGCCACGGTTCATCCGTTCAAACAGCGGGCAGCCAAGTTCCTGCTCAAGCGCCAGGATCTGACGGCTGATGGCCGGCTGAGATACATACAGCTCCTGGGCTGCCTTTGAAAAACTCATATTCCTGGCTGCGGCCAGGAAATATTCTATCTGCAGATCACTCATAGTCTTCTCTCAAAATTTATCTCAAATGCGCAACATACAAAGCAACGATCACAACCAGCGCAATACCGGCAACGATACGCGGAAGCAGCATCTTTTTTCCATTTTCTGCTGTCTCTGCCTGCGCATCTGCCGCTGCCTTTTCCCGCTCCTCTTTTTTGTCTTTTCTCCAGTTCTCGATCACCGCGCGGGCTGCTTCCTCATCCTCCGGGTTGACATAGAGTTCTTCACCGTAATTGTTCATTGCCATCAGAAAGTTTCCATGCTTGCCGGCACCGATTTTCTTTCTGGCACACATGATCTTCTCCATACGCAGACGGGCTTCCACCTCGCTGGCCTCATCGGTATTGTAAACCACCAGCACATTTGTCATTTCATCAATATTTACTGCCATATTTTCCTATTCTCCTATGATTTTTCCTGTAAAACAAAAAGACCGGAAACTGCTTTTCCTACAGTTTCCGGTTTCAAAGCTACCGACGGGAATCGAACCCGTGACCTCCTCACTACCAATGAGGTGCGCTACCTACTGTGCCACGGCAGCCTGTTCAGTAATTCAATAATCACCGACCTGTACACTATACAATATTTCCGTGGTCATGTCAATACTTTTCCGATGTGTCTTTTTTATTAAAAAACGCGAATTATCTGATTTTTCAAACATTTCGTCCATCAGGAATATTTTTCCAGAAAATGTAAAATGTATTGACATTCGCCATCGGTCTTTTTTATATCATGAACAAAACCGGGTTTTCAACACTTCTAAATCAAAAAAATGCTTACAGACCGCAGAAATGCGGT
>CAVKTR010000047.1:0-23333 GCA_963659325.1 Dysosmobacter segnis | reverse complement strand
CGATAAAAAAATCCATAAAATTCAGATATGTAGTTGTTGAGTTTAAAAATCCATGTTAAAGTAATCATAGCAGTTTTTTTGTTTATGAAGTTGTTTGGTGTGGTAACTTAACAATACATCATAAATTTAAAAACTGCTATTTTTTTATTAAAAAGTAGTGGTTGCATGTACTTAGGGCTAGCCGTCGCGCTAGCGACTTGGTACAATATAGATGGGTAATTACAGTGTTTACATTATAGGAAAGAAGGTATGACTATGAAACAGACAATCATTACAATCAGTCGTGAATTCGGAAGCGGCGGTCACGTTATTGGGGAAAAAATTGCTGAAAAAATGAACATTCCCTTCTATGACAAGGACATCATTCAGCACATTGCAGAAAAAACCGGATTTTCTGAAGATTTTGTAAAAGAGCAGTCCGAATACGCACCTTCCAAAAATATGTTTGCCTATGCATTTGTCGGCCGTGACCACACCGGAAGTTCTCTTTCCGATCAGGTTTACGCCGCACAGACACAGGTCATTCAGGATCTTGCAAAAAAAGGTTCCTGCGTTATCATCGGACGCTGCGCCGATTATATTTTGAAGGACCGGCCTGATACGTATCATATTTTTATATACGGCAATGAACCGGAAAAAATATCCCGCACACAGCAGCTTTTTAATCTGCCGGAAAAAGAGGCCTGCGCCATGAATCGTGGCATGGATAAAAAGAGACGACTTCATTATGAATATTATACTGACCGCAAATGGGGCGATCCTAAGAATCACTGCATGTGTCTGAACACTAGTGTACTTGGCATTGACCGATGTGTACAGTATATTGTGGAGCTGATTCAGTCAAATAATCAGTAGAAAAAGGCTTCCTGAAACAGCCAGACACCATTCTGATTCTACATTTTAACTAATGCAAAAAGACATCATCATTTAGCCTTTTATTTAAGCTAAATAATGATGTCTTTTTCATTCTTATTTGCTGATTATATATCTAATCTCTCGACTCAATTACAAGCAAAATACCATCTTTGCATGTAATCGTTGCAGTCTCTGCCTCCAGTTCGTTGCTCACCCCGCGGGCAATTCCGCTGACTAACGTAAAATCTTCCACTTCATAAGCAAAACCCTTTAATGTAATACCGGTCACCTCCGGCGTAAACGGAAGCAGGGAAACATACTTTCCAAACTGATCTGCCTTTTTCAACACAGCTTCACCCTGCACCATACGAATCCGGTTATGAGCATCCACGATCTGACAGGGAACATGCCTGTCCAAAGCCAGCTTCAGCATCTGAATATTTCCCATGACATGATCCAGACGGGTTCCGGTAGCGCCGATCATAGTGATTGCATCCGCCCCAGCCTCAATGGCACGAAGCAACGCCAGCTCCGTATCCGTCTCATCTTTGTGCGTTGGAAACCGTTCCATCCGTTCCGGGCAAACCGCCTTAAAATACTCATAGGACTCCTCATCAACCGAATCAAAATCACCTAGAATTAAATCTGGAACAATACCTTCATCATAACAAAACTTCATTCCTGCATCAGCGCAAACAACATAATTCCATAATCTTTCTTTTATATATTTTACAGCAAACTCATTTTGAATAGTTCCTCCCGTTACAATCAAGCACTGCATCTTCTTTACCTCACATCTTTATTATTACTTAATATGTTCGACACTCATAGTTCTCGTTAGTTCGTCACCTAGTACTTTTATGTCTTATAACTTATATCGGCCGTTGCTCCATACACTGACAATTCATAACGTTTATTAACCGTTGCTCAGCAAAGTAGAAACGGCAGTGGCGGGTAAGATTTGATTTTCTAAGCGAAGGCGTCTTAGCCTTGCGTGACAATCACATCTTACCTGTCCACTGCCGAACACAACCTACTGCAACGGTTTCATAAATTTTACCTTCACAACCTATCGCAACGGCCTCACAAACTTACGTTTTATTTTTCCATAATATCAAGAAACGCTTCCACGTTTTCTTTGATATCCCCTTTGAACACTGCGGTTCCAGCCACGATAATATTCGCCCCTGCATCCAGCACTTCCTGCACATTTTTCAATGACACACCGCCATCGACTTCGATATCAGCCTGGCAATGTTTCTCTTCCATCATTTTTTTCAGATCACGGATTTTCCGTGTTGTATACGGAATGTATTTCTGTCCACCAAATCCCGGATTGACGCTCATCAGCAGCACCATATCACACTCCGGCAGAATGTAATCCAGCATGGAAAGCGGAGTCGCCGGGTTCAGGGCCACACCTGCCAGCACACCACGGTCTTTGATGGCATGAATGGTTCGATCCAAATGTTTGCATGCCTCTGCATGTACAGTGATCAGGTCTGCACCGGCCTCTACGAACTCATCGATATAACGCACCGGCTCATCGATCATCAGATGTACATCAAAAATACGGTCAGAACATTTCCGGATGGATTTGATAACCGGAGGTCCAAAGGAAATACTCGGCACAAAACTTCCATCCATAACATCGATATGCACATACTGTGCTCCTGCCTCATCCAGCATTTTTACCTGCTCGCCAAGGACTGAAAAATCAGATGCAAGCAGTGACGGTGATAAACAATTCATTTTTTATACTCCTTTTTCTTTTTCAGCAATCTCAAATTCGCTATACAAAATTGTCCCGGATAAGACATATGAATCCTCGAACCGCTGATAATCATTAACCATAGTTAATATTTTCTTTTATCTTTTAATTCATTATAAATCTGTACGTAATTATGATAGCGGCTCTGGCTTATTTTCCCCTCCGCCAGCGCCTCTTTCACGCCGCAGTCCGGCTCACCGATATGGCTGCATCCGGTAAAACGGCAATTCTGTTCATACTCCACAAACTCCGGGAATAAGGTTCCCAGTGTCTCTTTTTCAAAAAAATCAGATGCAAGAGAACTAAATCCCGGCGTATCAAAAATATACGTCTCTTCATCCAACATGATCAGCTGAGAATGCCGCGTGGTATGTTTGCCTCGCTGGATCTTCTCACTGATAGCTCCGGTCTCCATCTGTACATCCGGTGCCAGCAGATTGATCAGTGTGGATTTTCCAACGCCTGACGGTCCTGCAACAGTTGTTGTCTTTCCCTGCAGTGCTTCCCGCAGCGAAGTAATTCCCTTTTCTTCCTTTGCACTCAGGAAAAACAATGGATAGCCGCTGGTCTCATAGGCATCCCGCAGCTCCTGAATTTCTTCTTCCGAAGCCAGATCTTCTTTATTAAAACAGATCAGCGTCGGTACTTCCTGCTGCTCCATCATCAGCAAAAATCGGTCCAGCAGATTCAGATTCGGCTTTGGCGAAGTTCCCGCAAAAATGACCAGTGCCTGATCCACATTGGCTACCGCCGGACGGATCAGTGCATTTTTCCGTGGAAGAATCTCCACTACATTTCCTGTTTTCTCTTCTTCACTGATAATATCAATTTCTACATTGTCTCCCACCAGTGGCTTCATTTTTTTCTGACGGAAGGCACCTTTTGCTTTACATTCATAGATACCGGATCCTACTACAGAAACGTAGTAGAATCCGGCAATCCCTTTTACAATCTTTCCCTGTCTCATACTTGTGCTTTACTCTTTATTGAAAGAAATCTCTTTTTCCTGTGTGGAAGATGCCATATTTCCATCTCCATCAACATAATACCATGTAATCACGATCTTTCCACTTGCCACATCAATGCCATGTGCTTCAACGGTATATGGGAAAGATGTCACATCATTCCACTGATCAATGAGATCACTGCTGCCAGATTTATACAGTGCAATATCTGCTGAGCTTACGGTTACATCTGTCGGTGCTTTCACCTGAGATTTGATGTAATAAGATACCTGCTCCGGTCCGCTGCTGACTACGATGGTAATCGCAGTTCCTTTGTCCACATACTGACCTGCTTCTATGCTCTGGCTGATAACATTTCCTGCTGCCACAGAATCGCTGTGTTCTGTACTTGTGGTAACTGTAAAATCAGAAAGTGCGGATTTTGCATCTGCTTCTGACTGTCCTTTTACATTCGGCACTTTGACAGATTCACTTCCCTGGCTGACATAAATCGTTACCTTGGAACCTTCTTTTACGGTAGTTCCAGCCTTCGGATCCTGACGGACAACCTGACCAGCCGGTACATCATTGCTGAATTCAAATTCACGGCTGACAGTAAGATTCTTATCTTCCAGTGCTGACATTGCGGCATCCGATGTCTTTCCGGTTACATCCGGCACATCCACTTCTTTCGCATTCTCTTCCTCTGTTCCGGCAGAAACGGTAACTTTGATGGTGGTACCTGTCTTTACAGTCTCACCTTTTGCCACATCCTGATCGATGATCTGGCCTTTTTCATACTCATCGGAAATCTCGGTTCCGGATTCGCTGACTTTAAGCCCCAGTTTTTCAAGCGCTGTCTTCGCCTCAGAAAGAGTTTTTCCTTTCAGATCGATCATGACAACTGTTTCCTCATCCTGCTGTGTGATGGAAGTATCGTCTTTTTTATTGTTTTTGTTTCCAGATCCAAAGTGGAAAATATCAAAAAAGCTTCCCACAATATAAATTACAATGATCGCGATTACGATTGCTACAACGATTCGCATGATACCGACGATTTTTTCCATCTTGGGATTCAGGAAACGTCCCTCTTCCTCGTCATCATCCTCATCGTATTCGCTCATGTCATAATCTTCATCCTCATCTTCTGCATCCGGATCAGCTTTTGTCGTCTGCTCCGCTTCTGTCTGAGGATCTGCCTTTACATTCTCTGTCTGTTTTTTGATCTGATTTACTTCATCATCCGTCAGAACTCTCGTTTTGTCCTGGCTGAACGGCACCAGAGTTACAAAATCCTCATCCGGGTTCAGCAGAGATTTCCGCAGATCGATCAGCAGACTCTCCATGGAATCATAGCGGCGGTCCGGGCTCTTCTGGGTACATTTCTGGATAATCTTCTCCAGACTGATCGGCAGGTTCGGCGCATAAGTACTTGGCGGAACCATCTCATCCTGCAGATGCTGAATTGCTACGGCTACGGTGCTGTCTCCGTCAAACGGAACACGCCCGGTCACCATCTCATACATTACGATACCTAAGGAATAAATATCACTTTTGTTGCTGACATATCCGTTTCGTGCCTGCTCCGGAGATGCGTAATGCACGGATCCCATAACATCGGAGTGAATCGTATTTTCAGAAACGGCACGGGCGATTCCGAAATCCGTTACTTTTACTTTGCCATCTGTGGAAATAATAATGTTCTGCGGTTTGATATCCCGATGTACGATATTTTTCGCATGGGCTGCCTGAATACCGCGTCCCACCTGAATGGCAATACTCAGAGTTTCCTTATAATTTAACTGTCCCTTTTTCTCAATGTAAGTTTTTAATGTAATGCCTTCCACGTATTCCATGACGATATAGTGGATGCCATTCTCGCTTCCGACATCGTAAATATTGACGATATTCGGATGCTCAAGTCCCGCTGCTGACTGTGCTTCGCTGCGGAATTTCGTTACGAAATTGGTATCTTCACTGAATTCTTCTTTCAGTACTTTGATTGCCACAAATCTGCCCAGAGTATGATCTTTCGCCTTATAGACGTCAGACATTCCGCCGGTTCCGACCTTTCCTACGATCTCGTAGCGGTCAGCAATATACGTTCCATTTTTTAACATTCTGTCACCTCATCTAAATTGGGTTCTATTATTATAACAGTGATATTGTCTTTTCCACCATTTTTGTTTGCAAGTTCAATCAGCTGCTCTGCTTTGTCCGAAAGACTGCAGGTTCCATGCAGGATCTGCAGGATCACTGCGTCATCCACCATGTTTGTCAGCCCGTCCGAGCAGAGTACGATATACTCTCCCGGGTTCAGCTGTCGTTCAAAAATATCAATCTTTACCTGATCCGACACGCCGACGGCCCGTGTGATAATATTTTTGTCCGGATGCGTCTTGGCGCTTTCCTGATCCATCTGACCAAGCCGCACCAACTCCTGCACAAGGGAATGATCCTGAGTTACCTGCGTGATCTCGTCTCCAACCACATACAGGCGGCTGTCACCGACATTTGCCGCGATCAGTGATCTCCCCCGAATCACCGCAGCCACGACGGTCGTTCCCATTCCTTTCATCTGCTGATGCGCATCCGCATATTCCTTCAATTTCCGATTGGCTGTCTCAATACCTTCCGACAAAATCGCAATCGGCTCTTCCTCCTTGCTTCCCTCGATGGAACGAACCGTCGTCTCCACCACGTAACGGGATGCAAATTCGCCTGCTTTATGTCCCCCCATACCGTCTGCTACCAGAAACAGATTGGGCAGTTTTCCTACAGCCTCTTCTGAGGAATAGAGATAGTCCTGATTCATTTCTCTCGTGCTTCCAATATCTGTAAGAGAACTTATCTTCATCTTCTAAGAGTCCTGCCTTTCTGAGAACCGCTTGCGCAACTGTCCGCATGCGCCATCTATATCACGGCCCATTTCTCTTCTAATAGTAACATTTATTCTACATTTTTCAAGTTTATTTTTAAATTCCTGTACCGCTTTTCCGTCAGGTTGCACAAAATCACGCTCTTTAATCGGGTTTACCGGTATCAAATTGACATGACAATTGATGCCTCTGATCAGTTCTGCCAGTTCTTTTGCATCTTCCTCGGTATCGTTGACCCCAGCCACCAGACTATACTCAAAAGTCACTCTCCGGCCGGTCTCCTCAAAATAATCCCGCAGCGAATCCACTACCTCATGGATCTCATACGCCTTTGCCACCGGCATCAATTCCAGTCGTTTCTCCTGATTGGAGGCATGCAGGGACAAGGCCAGGGTGATCTGCAGATCTTCTTTTGCCAGATCACGGATCCGCGGCACCAGGCCACAGGTAGATACCGTGATATTTCGCTGGCTGATATGTAAGCCGTTTTCATCCGTCAGCATTTGAATAAACGTCAGCAGATTATCATAGTTATCCAGTGGCTCACCGGTTCCCATGACCACCACGTTTGACACGCGCTCGCCGGTATCCGCACTGATCCGGTAAATCTGTTCCAGCATTTCCGCCGGAGTCAGGTTGCGCACCAGTCCGTCTAAGGTTGACGCGCAGAAACGACATCCCATGCGGCAGCCCACCTGAGAGGAAATACACACGGAATTGCCATGTTTGTACCGCATCAGCACGCTTTCCACCATATTGTGGTCTTCCAGTTCAAAAAGATACTTTCTGGTTCCGTCGATGGCGGACTCCTGCATCGTCACCTGCTTCAATACCGTATAAGTACAATTTTCTGAAATCTCATTTCTTAACTTTGCCGGTAAATTGCTCATCTGTTCCAGGTCATCTGCCAGTTTGACATGCATCCACTGATACAGCTGTTTTGCCCGGAATTTCTTTTCTCCGTGTTCGATTGCCCACTGCTCTAACTGATCCAGCGGCAGTGATTTGATATCTGTTTTTTCCATATTATAATTTATACTCCGATATATCAGAAATGTTTTTTGTCTCTTTTGCATTGAAACTATCACTTCTGTAAATAGTCAAATAGAATCTGGGATTTTATATACTTCAGATTTTATTTACGATACATTTTTGCCATAAAAAAGCCGTCGCATCCTTCATATGGGAAACACTGACGCATCTGTACCAGTTCAAAGTCAGCATGTTCCGCTAAAAATTTATGTACATTATCCTCGTTTTCTTCTTTCGTCATGGTACAGGTACTGTACAGCAATGTACCGTCTGCTTTGACATAGCGGCAGACCACACCGAGGATTTCCTGCTGCAATGCTGCAAGCTCTGCGATTTTTTCCTCGGATGCGTTGTATTTGATATCCGTTTTGGTACCGATAACACCAAGGCCGGAACAAGGCAGATCCGCGATGACCACATCCGCTTTTTCTTCCGCAGACGGATCAAATTTTCTCGCATCCCACACTTTTGCTTGCATATTAGACAACTGACAGCGCTCAATGTTTTCTTCGATCATTTCCACTTTGTATTCTGTCAGGTCTCTGGCTTCCACATGACCCTCTGCTCCGATCATCCGGGCTGCATACACGCTCTTTCCACCCGGAGCCGCACAGACATCGATCACCTGATCTCCTTCTTTTGGTGCCGCCAGTTCTACAGCCAGCATGGATGCGGTATCCTGCACATAGAGCAAACCGTTTTCAAATTCTTCGATCTCATCCAGAGCTTCATACCCGGATAAAAACAATGCCCGCTCCACCTGTTCATTCTTTTTCACGGTAATTCCCTGCTGTTTCAGGGATTCTGTAATCTCATCCATAGAAATCCGGTCTGTATCCACTTGCACGGAGGTCGGATGTGGCTGCAAAAAGGCTTCCAGAATCTTTTCACAGGCTTCCGTTCCATACTGATCCATGAAACGCTGCACCATCCATTCCGGCACAGAATATCGCACAGACAGATATTTTACCGGTTCTTTTTTCGCATCCGGCCATTTCACCTGATCCAGATTCCGTGCAATGTTTCGCATCACGCCGTTTACAAAGCCTTTCAATTCGGAAAATCCACGTTTTACCGTAAGTTTTACCGCCTCGTTACAGGCTGCAGAATCCGGCACGGAATCCATATATTTTAACTGGTACACGCCGCTTCGCAAAATAGCCGCGATCACCGGTTTCATTTTCTTTACTTTTGTCTTCGAAAACTGGTTGATAATGGCATCCAGCTCGATCATCCGCTCGATGGTTCCCTGGGACAGCCGGGTGATAAACGCCCGGTCCTGTTTTGGCAGATAACGGTATTTGTCCAGCACATTGCGGATGGCAATATGAGAAAATTCTCCGTCTCTGGTCACTGCCAGCAGAATGTCCACCACCAGATTTCTTGTATTTATATTGTCATTTTTGTTATTGGTCATCTCTGCGTCGTCCTCCAAATAAGATGATCAGTCGCAGAAGCTGCAGGATCATAGATGCCGCGCTTGCCACATAGGTCATGGCTGCCGCTGTCAGCACTTTTCTCGTATCCTTCAGTTCCACACTTCCGAGGATACCGGTACGTTCCAGTTCCTGCATGGCACGATGGGATGCATTGAATTCCACCGGCAGTGTGATCAGCTGAAATAATACCGCCAGGGAAAACATAATGATTCCGGCCTGAATAAATACAGTACTCATGGAACCCTGAAAAATCAGGCCAATGATGATCAGTGGCCAGGCCAGGTTGGAACCAATATTTGCAACCGGAACAAAAGCCCCGCGGATCCGCAGCGGCGCATAGCCTCTTGCATGCTGGATCGCATGGCCGCACTCATGAGCTGCCACACCAACTGCTGCCACCGAAGTGGAGTTGTATACACTGTCTGACAGACTCAACGTCTTGTTCATCGGATTATAGTGATCCGTCAGATTTCCGGAAACATGCTGTACCTGCACATCGTGAATGCCCGCATCCCGTAAAATCCGCTCCGCCGCCATGGCGCCTGTCATTCCAGACATGCTGCGCACTCTCTGGTAACGGCTAAAGGTGCTGTTCATCTTTGCCGATGCTGCCAGGCAGATAATTGCTCCGATGATCACAAGTATATAAGTATAATCCATCCAGTAAAAACCATAGTATCCGTAAGGCATATTTTTCACTTCTTTCTGCTGTTCGCCTTCTTCTCCATCTCGATTTCAGGCCTAACAGTTCTTGCTGCTTTATTCAGGAACTGCACAATTCGTGCTTAGTTTCCCAGTTTCACTCCTTCACTTAAGGCATTGCCACGTAAAAAGGCATCTGCGCTCATCCGTTTTTTGCCTTCCAGCTGTACTTCCTCCAGCATCAGAATGCCGTCACCGGTCTGTACGCCGACTTCGTGTTTTGTCACAACGGCCAGCTCGCCCGGTGCTTTATCGGATGTTTCTTCTTTTACAGCTGCTGCCCAGATTTTTAACGTTTTGCCATTGAGATAAGTATATGCACTTGGCCATGGATTTAAACCACGGATCAGACATTCGATCTCTGCCGCCGGTTTTGTCCAGTCAATGATTCCAAACTGCTTTTTGATCAGTGTTGTCTTGGTCGCTGCCTCATGGTCCTGCTTTGTATAAGTAGCTGTTCCATTTTCGATGGCAGTCAGTGTACGTACACACAGATCTGCGCCAACTTCGCTCAGACGGTCAAACAGGCTTCCTCCGGTCTCTTTTTCATCCAGAACGACTTCTTCTTTCATGATCATATCGCCGGTATCCAGGCCTTCATCCATGCGCATCGTTGTCACGCCGGAAACTTTTTCTCCGTTGATCACCGCCCACTGGATTGGTGCCGCACCTCTGTATTTTGGCAACAGAGAGGCATGTACATTGACACAGCCGTATTTCGGCATTTCCAGAATCTCTTTTGGCAGAATCTGTCCGAAAGCGACTACCACGATAATGTCTGCGTTGAATGTTTTCAAATATTCCACACACTCCGGCTCCCGCACACGGCGCGGCTGATATACTTCAATGTCATGCGCCAGCGCTGCTTCTTTTACCGGCGGAAACTGCATGGCTTTTCCTCTGCCCTTCGGCTTGTCCGGCTGCGTTACCGCAAGAACAATTTCATGTCCTGCCTTGATCAGTGCTTCTAATGTTCCCACGGAAAAATCCGGGGTTCCCATAAATATTACTCGCATTATTTATTCCTCGATTTCTTCCCAGTCTTCCTCATCTTCCGGATCAGCGTACTGTACGTCATGGATCTCGCCTTCTACTTTTTCCACATACATATGTCCATCCAGATGATCCAGCTCATGACAGATGGCTCTTGCCAGCAGGCCTTCGCCCTCGATCTCATACGGCTCCATGTTTTCGTCGTATGCTTTTGCTTTTACGTAGTTTGGACGGGTTACCTGACCGGCTTTTCCCGGAAGGCTTAAGCATCCCTCATCCCCTGTCTGGCTGCCGGATGTCTCAATAATCTCCGGATTTACCATGATGATCGGACCTTCTCCTACATCGATGACAACGATTCTGCGGAGTACGCCAACCTGCGGTGCTGCCAGTCCGACGCCGCATGCCTCATACATGGTATCCAGCATATCGTAGATCAGGTCGGAGATACGCGGTGTGATCTTGCTTACCTCACGACATGTTTTTGTTAATACTTCATCACCCATGATTCTGATTGTTCTAAGTGCCATTTTTCTCTCCTCGTTTCTTCTATTAGTTAGAATCCGTTCATCGGATCAAAATCAAACTGAATCGTTACAGTCCGAAACGCCGGTTCCTCACTGATGTAAGTCTCCAGCATATTTTTGATGTCAACCAACCTCTGATAATCCGCTGCTTTGATATAAAGCACCTTGCGAAAAATATCATTTACCCTGGAAACTGCCGCATCCGCCGATCCGACAACCTGTACTTCTGCCGCATCTTCCCCTGTTTTGGTCAGTATCTTATATTTTAACATATCTTGTGCCTGTTTGACCAGCATTTCCTGTGAAGCCGCCGCATGAATGACCAGCATGTGCCATTTTGGCGGATAGTGAAGCATTTCACGCAAAAAGATCTCCTGTTCGAAAAATGCTTCATAATCCTGCGCCGCTGCTGTCACTACGCTGTAATGTTCCGGCTGATACGTCTGGATCACGACTTCTCCCTGCCGGCAGCCACGACCTGCACGACCTGCCGCCTGGGTCAGCAGCTGAAACGTCCGCTCCGGTGCCCGGTAATCGCTGATGTGTAAGGACAGATCCGCCGCCAGGATACCAACCAGCGTCACATTCGGGAAATCATGCCCCTTGACGATCATCTGCGTACCGATCAAAATATCTGCCTCATGATTGGCAAAGGCAGACAAAATCTGCTCGTATCCGTCTTTTTTCCGGGTCGTATCCAGATCCATCCGAAGCACCCGTGCTCCCGGAAACTGCTGCTTCACGCTCTGCTCGATTTTCTGCGTGCCCGCCTTGAAGCCTCCAATGTAAGGAGAACCGCAGGAAGGACAGTTTTTCACCATCGGCTGCTCATAGCCACAGTAATGACAGACTAACTTTCCGTTATTGTGAAGGTTCAGTGACACGTCACAATGCGGACATTTGATCACTTCCCCGCAGGAACGGCAGGACACAAATCCCGCCACGCCCCGGCGGTTCAAAAACAGCATGATCTGCTCTTTTTTCTCCAGACGGTCGGTGATCAGTTCCCGCAGTTTATCGCTGAAAATCGAACGGTTTCCGTTTCTTAATTCTTCCCGCAGGTCCACGGTATATACCGTCGGCAACGGTCTGGCGCTTACCCGCTCTTTCATGACAAACAGCCGGTAAAGTCCCTGTTTGGCCCGGTCATAACTCTCCACGGATGGCGTTGCGGAGCCAAGTACCACGCCTGCGCCACACATTTCTGCTCTGGCAATGGCAGTCTCCCTAGCATGATAGCGGGGTACGCTCTCACTTTTGTAAGCCGCTTCGTGCTCTTCATCCATGATGATAACACCTAAATTTGGAAAAGGTGTGAACAACGCGGATCTTGGTCCGATCATGACATCCAAAAGTCCGTTTTTCGCCCGTTCAAACTGATCCGAACGCTCCCCCGCAGACATCCGGGAATTCAAAATGGATACCCGGTCTCCGAAATGGTTGTAAAAACGGAGAACGGTCTGAAACGTCAGTGCGATCTCCGGGATCAGCACAATGGCCTGTTTTCCGGATTTCACCACGGACTCAATGATCTCCATATATACTTCTGTCTTGCCACTGCCGGTAACGCCGTGAATCAGGCAGGGGCGCAGGTCTCCCTGCTGCCAGCCTGCCAGAATATCATCCGCGATGCGCTGCTGCGTTGGATTTAAGGCTACTACGCCCCCCTGCTTTTTCATCCGGTCCAGGGGATTTCTCCAGTTACGAACCGTCTCCACACGGATCAGCTCCCGCTCCTGCATGGCACGGATCACAGAAGCTGTAATATTCAGCTTCTGTGTCACCGTCTCATAGGGGAGCGGAGACTGCTTAAGCAGCGCTTCCATCAGCCGCGCCCGCGCGGTCTGATGCTTGCGCTGCAGCTCTCCGAGCAGCGCCTTCGCCGTTGCGGCCTCTGGCTTAAGCCAGATCAGGCGTTTCTCCTTCTCCGCAGTTTTCTGCTTCACCGGAATCACCGTTTTCAACGCCTGATTCATGGTTCCGCCGAAATTTTCGCGGATCCATGCCGCAAGAGCGATCAGCTGCCCTTCGATAGGGATTCCATCCCGCAGGACCCGGCGGATGGGTTTGAGCCGGGACGGCTCAAACTCCGCCCGGTCCGTTACCTCCACCACGTAACCGTTCACACTGCGGTTTCCGCGGCCGAAGGGAATCTCCACCGGGGTTCCCGGGTGGATCTGTCCCTTGAGTTCCTCCGGAATCCGGTACTGAAAGGTCCGATCCAGTTTCTCGTGGGAAATATCTATAATAATGTTTGCATACAATGTATTTTTATCCATAGCACTCCTTTGTACTCTTCTCTGCTGACTGTTAGTTTACCAAACCTTGCACTTCATGGCAAGTTTCCGATCATCCATGAGATATTTTTGTCCCCGAATTTCCTGATACGTCTCGTGTCCTTTTCCGGCAATAACCACGATATCTCCCGGTTTTGCATGGGAAATACCATAAGCAATGGCCTCTTCCCGATCCAGGATCCGTCCGTATTTTCCTTTTGCCGCTTCCAGACCAAGACATATCTCATCCGCAATTTTTTCCGGGTCTTCCTCTCTGGGATTATCTGTGGTCACCACCACAAGGTCAGCCAGACGGCCGGCTGCCTCTCCCATCTGAAACCTGCGTTCCGCTGCCCGATTGCCACCACAGCCGAAAATACAGATGATCCGGCCCGGGTGATAATCCCGCAGCGTGGTAAGCAGGGCTTCCAGCGCCATGGCATTATGTGCATAATCCACAATGACGATAAAACGTGGTGACACCGGAAGCATTTCAATGCGGCCCGGAACCTGAATCGTGTGCAACACCTGATCAACCATTTCCTGTGGCACCTGATACTGTCTCGCAACAGCTATGGCCACCAGCGAATTGTATATAGAAAACTTGCCCGGAGCATTCACCACCACGTTTCTCTTTTCTTCCATCACAGTTGATTTTTCCAACAATTGATTTTCCTGCCACAGATGGCAATTCTTTTGGATGCAATTATCCTCTCGCAACTGATGATCTTCCTTCTGCCAGGTCAGCTCATACTGCACCGCCAGACGATCACTCCCTCGCAAAAGCTGTGGATTGGACGCCTGATAATCCGCCTGTCTGGAAAATCCATAAGTAATCACCTGACTACAGCTGCTGCCCCGCCACATCTCCTGCCAATACGGATCATCCTGATTAAAAATTCCGGTACGACACTGACAAAACAGCCGATGCTTGCATGCCATATATTCCGCAAAATCTGCATGTTCTCCTGCTCCGATATGATCTTCCCGCAAATTGGTAAAAACAGCTGTGTCAAATACGATTCCGTCCACCCGATGCAGTTTCAACGCCTGGGAAGAAACTTCCATGACAACGTACTGACAGCCATTCTCCACCATTTTTCGCAATATTTCATACAATTCATACGATTCCGGGGTCGTATGACTGCTTTCCTGCTGCCAGGAACCATAGCAGACCTCAATGGTCCCGATGAGCCCGCATTTCATTCCTGCCGCTGCAAGCATTTTCCAGATCATCCAGACCGTTGTGGTCTTGCCTTTTGTTCCGGTCACGCCGATGATGTTTAAGTTTTCCTGAGGATTGTCAAACCATTGACGTGAGATGGACGCCAGCGCAGCCCGCGTATCCGAAGTTTCCAACACACAGATTTTCCGCTGGTTATTAACTTCTCGTAAATTGTTGATTTCCTGAGAACTATCAATTTTTTGTTCAACATCCATATTGAAATCCTGCTCTGCTAATCTGCTCTCTCCCTGATCGCCTTGTGCATCCTGCCAAAGTGTGTTATAAATTCCGTCTACCTGCTCCTCATTCATTGCGCCTTCCTCCGTCAGGATCACCACTGCTCCCCGTTCCACCGCCTCCCGGATAAACGCATGCCCATCCTGCCTGCTTCCCCGAATGCAGACAAACAATGCTCCCGGCTCTATTTTTCTGCTGTCATATGCCACCTGTGTCACTTCCCGGGGCAGTTCACCCCGGACACATCGCCAGTTAAGCCCCTGCAACAAATTTTCCGTCTGCCGCATACCAGCCTCACCCCCTGATTTACCGTTGTATTTAAGATATGAAACTTCGCTCTGTTCCGTGTCTTTGACAACCTACTTCCACAGACATCGTCTCCGCGTTTCTTCCATTTTTCCATGCTCCGAACAATGTCTGAATTTTCACACAAAAGCACTGACTAAATGGTCAAATTTCTACACATACAACGGCAACTCCCTATTGAATTTTGCAACTTCATAGTATATGATATTTAAGATAAAACTTACAGTTCTCACATATCACATGAGAATTGCGAAACTATATACAATCAAGGAGGAGACCTATGAGACATTTAATGAGCCCGTTAGATTTATCCGTGGAAGAAACAGATAAATTGCTCAATCTCGCGAACGATATTGAAAAGAATCCGGAAAAATATGCACATGCATGTGCCGGCAAAAAGCTTGCTACCTGCTTCTATGAGCCAAGTACCAGAACCCGACTCAGTTTTGAAGCGGCTATGTTAAATCTTGGCGGATCCGTGCTTGGTTTTTCCAGTGCTGACAGTTCTTCCGCTGCCAAAGGAGAAAGTGTTTCTGATACCATCCGTGTTATCTCCTGTTATGCTGATATTTGTGCAATGCGTCACCCGAAGGAAGGTGCTCCGTTAGTTGCCTCCGAAAAATCCACAATTCCTGTTATCAATGCAGGTGATGGCGGACATCAGCATCCGACACAGACACTTACCGATCTTCTTACTATTCACAGTCTCAAAGGCCATCTCGACAATCTGACCATTGGTTTATGTGGTGACCTGAAATTTGGACGTACTGTCCACTCACTGATTCATGCTCTGATTCGTTACCCTAATGTAAAATTTGTTCTGATCTCCCCGGAAGAACTGCGCGTTCCAAGCTATATCCGTGAAGATGTGCTTGAGCAGAACAATGTTCCGTACAAAGAAGTTGTTCGTCTTGAGGACGCAATGCCGGAACTGGATATCCTTTACATGACCCGTGTACAGAAAGAGCGTTTCTTCAATGAAGAAGATTACATCCGCATGAAAGATTTCTACATCTTAGACAAAGCAAAAATGGAACTGGCTCCGGAAGATATGCTGGTACTTCATCCGCTGCCACGTGTCAATGAGATTTCTACCGAAGTAGATGATGATCCGAGAGCAGTATATTTCAAGCAGGCTCAGTACGGCGTTTACGTTCGTATGGCCCTGATTCTTACATTATTAGGAGTGGAGGTATAAGCAATGTTAAACGTAGGTGCAATCAAAGAAGGTTTTGTATTAGACCATATCAAAGCAGGCATGAGCCTTTCCATCTATCATGATCTGAAGCTGGATGAGCTGGATTGCTGTGTTGCTATCATCAAAAATGCAAAAAGCAATAAGATGGGCAAAAAAGATATCCTGAAAGTAGAATGCAACATTGACAACTTAGACCTGGATATCCTTGGTTTTATCGATCACAACATTACAGTAAACATCATCAAAGATGAGCGCATCGTGGAAAAACGTGCATTAAAACTTCCGACATCCGTTACTAATGTCATCAAATGCAAAAATCCGCGTTGTATCACTTCTATTGAGCAGGAACTGGATCAGATTTTCCTTCTGACTGATCCGGAGCATGAAGTATACCGCTGCAAATACTGTGAAACAAAATATAAAAAATAAATATATTACAGTTCACACGCGCCATTATAAAATAATTATCAAGAACGGACTGCATACCTTGCTATGTGGTCCGTTTTTTTATATAATAAATCCAGATGAGTGTTACGTTTTTTACTCATTATTTCAAGGAAAAAAACATTTTCATGAGGAGGGTTTTTACATGATTATTCCAAAGTATTTTGAAGACAATCATACCTTTGGTGTCAACGATGAGCCGATGCGTGCTTATTACATTCCGACATCCACCGCGCAGAATCCGGACTGGAAGTGCCGTACAGAAACCGACCGTTTCTTCTTATTAAACGGTGACTGGAACTTCCGGTATTTTGACAGCATTTATGATTGTCAGGACGCTTTTTTCGAAGAAGGCTATGATATCAGTCATTTCGACACACTTCCGGTTCCGTCAAACTGGCAGGACCACGGCTACGATATCCATCAGTATACAAACACACGCTATCTGTTTCCGTTTGATCCGCCATATGTACCGCACGAAAACCCATGTGGCGCTTATATTCGTAAATTTACATACAAAAAACCGGAAGAAACTGCTACTTACCATCTGAATTTCGAAGGTGTGGACTCCTGCTGCTATGTATGGTTAAACGGCACCTTTATCGGATATCATCAGGTTTCCCATTCCACCGCTGAATTTGACATCACCTCAGCACTGCGGGAAGGTGAAAATACCCTTGCCGTTCTTGTTTTGAAATGGTGTGACGGCAGTTATCTGGAGGATCAGGACAAATTCCGTAACTCCGGTATTTTCCGCGATGTCTATGTACTTGCAAGACCGGAAAATTATATCCGTGACTTCTTTATCCAGATGCAGTTAAAAGACAACTATACTGCTGCTGACGTAACGATTCCGCTGACATTTGCCAAAGAAGCGATTCCGGTTTCTTACAAACTAACCACCGCCTGCGGATGCACCGTTGCAGAAGGTGTTTCCGCTGGAGACAGCATTACATTTTCTGCTTCCGATCTCACACTTTGGAATGCAGAACATCCGTATCTGTATACACTGACACTCTCCACCGACAACGAAACTATCCGTCAGCGCATTGGTTTCCGTGAGATCAGCATCAAAGATGCCATTGTATACTTAAACGGTCAAAAAGTTCGTTTCCGCGGAACAAACCGCCACGACAGCGATCCTTATGTTGGCTCCGCTGTTACCACAGACCACATCCGCAAAGATATGAGCCTGATGAAACAGCACAATTTTAACGCCATCCGCACCAGCCACTATCCGAATGCACCGGAATTTTATGAGCTGTGTGATGAATATGGATTCTATGTCATTGATGAATCCGATGTAGAGATTCATGGCGTTGTAAACTTATACAATTTAAATATCTGGCGCGAAGGTAAAAAACATCCGTTCCCGCCGTTTTTATCTGACAACGAAGACTGGACCGACAGCGTTGTCGACCGTGTACAGAAGAATGTCATGCGTGACAAAAACCGCACCAGCGTTGTCATCTGGTCTATGGGAAATGAGGCCGGCTATGGATGCACTTTTGAGGATGCCCTTGCATGGACAAAATCCTACGATCCGACCAGACTGACTCATTATGAAGGTTCTATGCATTATCCGCGCAATCCGAAACGTGGAAAAACTGATTTTTCCAATATCGACCTGCGCAGCCGCATGTACGCTGCCATTCCGGAAATGCACGCTTATCTGGACAACCATCCGGACAAACCGTTCATTCAGTGCGAATTTGTGCATGCCATGGGTAATGGACCTGGAGATATCGAGGACTACTATCAGTTAGAGGAACAGTATGACACTTTCGTTGGCGGTTTCGTCTGGGAGTGGTGTGACCACGGTGTTTATATGGGAACCACCAATGACGGCCGTAAAAAATTCTACTACGGCGGTGACTCCGGCGAATATCCGCACGACGGCAACTTCTGTATGGATGGACTTGTTTACCCGGACCGCAGACCGAGCACCGGTTTGAAAGAATACAAAAATGTACATCGTCCGCTTCGTGTCCATCTGGTAGATGCATCTTCCGGCACTTACATTTTGCAGAACAACCTGGATTTCACAAACTTAAAAGATGAGCTGTATCTGACTTATGAGATCCTGCAAAATGGTGTAGCTGTTGCTTCCGGTGAGATCAGAGATACGGACATTCTGGATGTAGCTCCAAGAAGTAAAAAGACCGTTCAGTTACCGATCAAACCATTAGAAGGTGGTTCTTGCTCTGTCATCATCAGTTCTCATCAGCTGCATGAAAAACCGTTTACACCGGCTGGTTTCAAACTTGGTTTTGACCAGATCATGCTGAATGAAAACTGCACCGATACTTTGACTGCCCTGCTGGATGCAGAAAAAACTGCCGCAGATACAGGTTCCAACTGCCCTTGCGGTACAAACGATACTGCTATCAGCTATACAGAAAATGATCGTGCTATCACTATCAACGGAGCTGATTTTGTCTATGTATATAACAAACTCACCGGAATGTTTGACAGCATGATCTACAAAAATCACAGTTTCCTGAAACGTCCGATGGAGATGAATATCTGGCGTGCGCCAACAGACAACGACCGTGTGGTTAAGACACTGTGGTACGAAGCTGGTTATGACAAAATGACACAGCGTGCTTATGACACAACGATTGAGACACTGGCCGATGGTTCCCTGAAACTGCACACGACTTCTTCCATGGCTCCGGTTTACCGCCAGCGTTTCCTGGAGATTGATGCAGAATGGATCATCACACCGGATGGAATTATCAAATCCAATATGGAGATTGAACGTGACGCTATCATGCGCGGCATGTATAGCGAGTATTTCAATGAAGTGACAGAAAACGAAAATCCGTTCCAGCCAAATGAGGCATTTCTGCCGAGACTTGGTGTTCGTCTGTTCCTGTCAAAACAGATGGATCAGGCTGAGTATTATGGATATGGACCTTATGAGAGTTATATTGACAAACGCCGGGCAAGTTATCTTGGTAAATTTGATGCAAGGGTTTGTGATCTGCATGAGGATTATATGCGTCCGCAGGAAAATGGTAGTCATTATAACTGCGAATATGTCAGTGTGGCGGATGATAGTCGCAAGCTGACGGTGTATAATGAGAAGCCAATTTCCTTTAATTTGTCTGAGTATACGGCTGAGGAATTGACGACGAAAGGTCATAATTATGAATTGGAGAAATCCGGATATACGGTGTTCTGTATTGATTACAGACAGAGTGGTATTGGTTCTGGAAGCTGCGGACCGCAGCTGGCGGATCAGTATCGTCTGAACGATACGCATTATACGTTTTCGTTCCATTTGAAACCGGAAATTTTATAGTTTCTTGTGTGGCTTTTGACAAAAATTTAATATAATAATACGAAATCAGAGACGCTTTCTACGGCAGCTAGACGTTCGCTACCTTCATTTCACGGCGGTTTCATTGCGCTCACTCCCAGCTCCTATAAGAACTGGTCGCTTCCCATTCGCGCAAAACCTTGTGAAACTCAGTCGCTTACTCAATCGCTTACCGTAGAAGGCGTTTCTGATTTCTCCATTTACTTAATACAATTTTACTTGCAATAACAACTCCAACACATTACATTTATATATCCATAAAATAATCTGCCACCTGTACTATATTGTTCTACACACTGATATCAATGGGTAAATGAAAAACGAAAAATCCTTCTGGAACAAGCGATTCAGTAAGCGACTGAGTTTTGCGAGTTTTGCGCGAGCGAGAAACGACCAGCTTTTATCGGAGTTGGAAGTGAGCGCGATAAAACCGAAGCAAAACGATGGAAGCGAGCGACTAGCTGTTACAGAAGGATTCTTCGTTTTTCTTCATTACCCCGTATATTTACCAAGTTGTTTTATGTTCATCGACAACCTGCAGGGTATCCGGATCCACGAGGTAAAAATCTACCAGTTCTATACAGTTGTTTCCATTCGGATAAAACTTTTCCAGAACAATTTCGGCACAGTTTTTTTCTTCATCATTTGTCTTTTCCTTATTGTAATACAGGCGATACTCTACCTGTTCCTGTTCAACACTGATAAGTCCGTAGGTTTCTCCCTTGGCATTTGCATCGAAACTTAATTCGGAATCTGTATATTGTCCTTCGTTTTGCAGGTATTCAAATACCGCAGTCATCTCGTTTTCAAGCTGCTGATACCACTCCAATTCACTCGAATCAGAACCGGAATCAGAGGTTCCGTTATCTGTTACTGAATCATCAGTGCTCTGATCTGTTGTGGATTCTCCGGTATTTTCATCCGAAGCGCTATCAGATGCTGCATTTGATGAACTGTCTGTTGCATCCTGGTCGGAATTTGACGAGTTGCTGCTGTCCTCTGACCAGTTGGAATCTGCCGACGGCAGCCAGTTATTTATTCTTTGCATAACAAACGGATTGTTTGTCCGATACAGTGTCGTTGTCGCATTATATCCGTTATCGGAATACACCTTCAAATAGATATAATCCTCATCCTGCGACATTACTTCTTCTTTCCAATCCAGTCCCAGATAGATCAAGACACTGTTTCCCGCCATGCAAAGCAGAAAGATCACACATACAATGATAAAGCAGACCTTATTAACAGAACTTCTTCTCGAAAATGTTTCATTACCAAATAATCGGATATTCAGCCAGATGACCAGAATCACCAGTCCAAGGAATGTCACAAGGATGGATATCGTTGCAAATGTGTAGCGAAGCACATAGCCGCTGTCTGTATCAATTCCAAGTGCCGCTGCATAAAACAAAATGCAGTAAGCAAGAAAAATACTGATACATCCAATGCGAAGCGGATGCTCTTTTTTCACCACTACACTCTGCTTCATAGCTTCTGTCAAAGTTTCTACATCTCTGTTATCCACACATTCTCTGACAATATTGATAGGAGGAAATCCTTTGGATCTGACTTCAATACCATTGTAACAAATGAATATTTCCTGAATTTTCTCCTCATCATCAATGGCAAGCGCAATGATCAGCCGCAGCAGCCAGATCTGTTTCAACTGATCCACCTTGCATTTTTCCATAACGATCTGATCCAGCGCCTGTTCCGCCAGTTCGTATTTTCCCTGACAAACATCTGCCTGTGCACATATCACCAGATAGAAGTTACCGAGGACGGTATTTTTTCTTCCGTGTCTGTGATAAAAATACAGCGCATAATCGTGCTTTTCATCCAATGGCATTTTCCGTGTCTGTTTTCTGCTGGCTGCATTCAATGCCAGGCGAAACCCCAACGACAAAAGAACCATTGCAGCCCCCTGTCCACAAAATGTGCCAAACGAAAATACATCTGTAGTCAGATAAAGGTATCCAAATGTTGCGATCAATGCCAGTATAATTGCAATTCCAACGCCAAGTATTATAAAATAATTCCTTGCCCGCCTTTTTGCTGCTGGATTCCAGGAGTATTCACTTTGTCGAAATTCATCAAAATTATATATATTCATAGATTCTCCCTTTATGCCTATCAGTAACTATAGTTCTTTTTTCTACAGATGGCTCACATAACAACTCTGCTATTGCTGACAACTCTGCTATATTCATTCTGACCTTTTCATGTTCAAACGATCTCATTCTATCAGATAAATGACTATACAAAAAATCCACATATAATATTTAGAATTTTCTGAGACCGATACTTCCGTCATCTTCAGTGTTTTCAATGGCACGGATTTCCACGTAATAACCGGCATTTGCATTGATCTCTACATAAACACGATCGCCGACTTTGTGGCCAAGAATGGCTTTTCCAATCGGGGATTCTGTAGAAATCCAGCCTTTCAAGGAGTTGCCGCGCACGGTTGTCACCAGTGTGTATACCTCTTCTTCGTCATCATCTTCAAAATATAAGGTAACTTTATTGTTGATTCCAACTTCATCGACTTTCGATTCATCAGATACGACTACCGCTGTTTTGATCATGCGCTCCAGATAACGGATGCGGCTTTCGTTGGCATTTTTATCCTTTTTTGCGGCATGATACTCAAAATTCTCACTGAGATCGCCATGGGCTCTGGCCTCTTTTACAGCTTCCAGTGCTTCTTTTCGAACAACCAGTTTACGGTATTCGATTTCCTCTTTCATACGCTCAATATCTTTTTCTGTTACTTCATCATGCATAATCTATTCCTTCTTTCAAAATAATTATTACTTATACTAATATGCTGTCATATTTCTGAAACAAATCACCATTGCTTACTATTTCATTCAATAAAAATAAGGGATGCCCCTAATTTCAGTGCAATATTGTGACACTATTTCCTGCTCCAGCATATTCTACCGCTTATTGTACCAAGCCGCTAGCGCGGCGGCTAGCTCTAAGTACGTGAAACCACTACTTTTTTCTTGAAATTTTATTTTTTTTAAAATAAAAGTAGCAGTTTTTTTATATATGTTTTATTGTTGAATCACCACAAGACAACCTAAAACAATACAAAATAACTGCTATGCTTATGTTATCATGGATTTTTAAACTCAACAACTACATATCTGAATTTTATGGATTTTTTTATCG
>CAVKTR010000046.1:0-23976 GCA_963659325.1 Dysosmobacter segnis | reverse complement strand
ATTATATCACCTGTATACACAGACTATGATATAACCCCATGTTATCCTAGTATTATAGTATTTTTTCCTGATAAAAATCAAGTAGTAGCATACATTTCTTTAGATATAGTACATACTTTCGTCGTACTTTTCAAATTCCTGGTAATCTTTCACCAGATCTGCCAGTGTCAGATTCATCAAAATCTGATCCAGCTGACGGTTCACCTCATCAATTACCCGTGTCTGAATCGCCACTGCAATCCCCTTGCAGGCACTTTCTTCTGTCGTATCTTCGTCGGCGATGTGATAAGTTCCATCCAGGGCTTCCAGAATCTCAGCCACGGTAATTTTCTCTGCCGGATGATTCAGAAGATAGCCCCCTTGCGGCCCTTTGATACTTTTGACAATGCCTGCCCGGCGCAATGCAGCAAATACCTGCTCCAGATACTGCGGAGAAATATCATTCCGCTCCGCAATGCTGTTTAATGCCACATGTCCGTTTTTGGAATGTACGGATAAATCGATCAGAGAGGTTAGTCCATATCGGCTTTTTTTCGAAAACTTCATTTTTTATAATACCTCCCATACTCCAAATTTTTCATTTTATACAAAAATCATACTGTTGTTTCTTATATTCGGATCACAGTAACATTTAATTTTCTCATTTAATTTAACAGGCGGATTGCAGTGATACAACCCGCCTGAATTTCTATACTTGGTAAAGCGGACATTCGCAATCCGCTCTCGCTACTTGCTCATGAACGCGGTTACTTCGCAACCTGCGTTCAAAATATTTTTTACAACAATTGTTTCTATTACTGAATTGCTTTGAAAGCCTCATCCAGATCCTGAATAATATCGTCAACGTTCTCTGTACCGATAGAAAGACGAATTGTGTTTGGTTTGATTCCCTGATCAGCAAGCTCTTCCGGTGTGCACTGGCTGTGTGTAGTTGTTGCCGGATGGATAACCAGAGATTTTACATCTGCAACGTTTGCAAGCAGGGAGAATAACTCCAGATTGTCGATGAAGTCTTTTGCTTTCTGCTCATCACCTTTGATCTCAAATGTGAAGATAGAACCACCGCCGTTCGGGAAGTATTTTTTGTATAAGGCCTGCTGGCTTGGATCCTCAGATACAGACGGATGATGTACACGCTCTACCTGTGGATGATTGTTTAAGTACTGAACTACTTTCAGTGCGTTCTCTACATGACGCTCTACACGTAAGGACAGTGTCTCAAGTCCCTGTAAGAACAGGAAAGAGTTGAACGGAGAAATTGTTGCTCCTGTATCACGCAGTAAGATTGCACGGATCTTTGTAACGAAAGCTGCCGGTCCAACTGCTTTTGTGAAGCTGATTCCATGGTAGCTTGGGTTCGGATCTGTCAAAGAAGCGAATTTTCCGGATGCTTCCCAGTCAAATTTACCACTGTCTACGATAACACCACCGATGCTTGTTCCATGTCCGCCGATGAATTTTGTTGCAGAATGAACAACGATATCTGCGCCGTACTCGATCGGGCGAACCAGGTATGGTGTTGCGAATGTATTGTCGATTACCAGCGGAATTTTGTGCTCATGAGCAATGTTTGCCAGTGTCTCGATATCTACTACATCAGAGTTCGGGTTACCAAGTGTCTCGATGTAAAGTGCTTTTGTGTTGTCCTGGATAGCTGCTTTTACTTCGTCAATGTTGAACGGATCTACGAATGTAGTGTCAATGCCGTATTGCGGAAGTGTGTGCTCCAGTAAGTTGAAGGAACCACCGTAAATATTTTTTGCTGCTACGATGTGATCGCCTGCCTGAGCAAGGTTCTCGATGGTATATGTGATAGCTGCTGCTCCGGAAGCTACTGCTAATGCTGCAACGCCGCCTTCCAGTGCTGCCATTCTCTGCTCAAATACGTCCTCTGTCGGGTTTGTCAGACGTCCGTAAATATTACCTGCATCGGAAAGTCCGAAACGTGCTGCTGCATGATCGCAGTTGCGGAATACATAAGAAGATGTCTGATATATCGGTACTGCTCTTGCATCTGTAACCGGATCCGGATTTTCCTGTCCCACGTGTAACTGTAATGTCTCAAATTTAAATTTTCTGTCTTTTCTTGCGATTTTCTCTGCCATTGTTCTCTACCTTTTGCCTTTCAATAATTCGTTGTGTTCAGTGTTTCACAGATCCTGATTTGAATATATCCTCTCAGAATCACTGCACTCTACACTCCGTTTCGGTCGGTGGAAAGACATTGTCTCCCAGACAATGTGCGCCCTCGCGGAGCGTTTTTTCTCATTATGAGATAAATCTTATGCCTCTGTGAATAATGGTGTTGAATAATATCTGTCACCTGTATCCGGTAATAATGCTACAATTGTTTTTCCTGCAAATTCCGGACGTTTTGCCACCTGAATTGCTGCTGATAATGCTGCTCCGGAAGAAATTCCAACTAAAACGCCTTCTTTCTTTGCCAGAAGTTTTGCTTTCTCAAATGCATCATCATTTTCAATTGTGATAATTTCATCATATACCTGTGTATTTAATACGTCCGGTACGAAACCAGCGCCAATACCCTGGATTTTGTGAGCTCCGCTCTTGCCCTCGGAAAGTACCGGAGATGTTGCAGGCTCTACTGCGATAATCTTAACATCCGGATTTTTGGATTTCAGATATTCACCTGTACCTGTTAATGTTCCGCCTGTACCTACACCTGCGATAAATACATCTACATTTCCGTCTGTATCGTTCCAGATCTCCGGACCGGTTGTTGCTTTGTGAGCTGCCGGGTTTGCCGGGTTTACAAACTGTCCCGGGATGTAGCTGTTTGCGATCTCTTTTGCAAGTTCATCCGCTTTCTCAATGGCTCCTTTCATTCCTTTGGAACCTTCTGTTAAAACGATCTCTGCACCATAAGCTTTTAAGATGTTTCTTCTCTCAACACTCATGGTCTCCGGCATGGTAAGGATGATTCTGTATCCTTTTGCTGCAGCGATAGCTGCAAGACCGATACCTGTGTTTCCTGAAGTTGGCTCAATGATAACAGAACCTTCTTTTAATAATCCTTTTGCTTCAGCATCCTCAATCATTGCTTTTGCAATTCTGTCCTTGACACTTCCTGCCGGATTGAAGTATTCTAATTTCACAAGAACTTTGGCTTTGAGGTCTAAGTCTTTCTCTACGTTTGCAACCTCAACCAGTGGTGTGTTACCAATTAAACCGAGTGTTCCTTTATAAATGTTTGCCATTGTTTTGTCCTCCTACAAATCATATCTGTTTTCTATGTTTTATTTGTTGAGTGTATTATATTCCCATTATTCCTATTTGTCAACTAGGTTTTAATATTTTTTTCAACTTTTTTATTTTCCCAGTTCACTCGTACCATTCATAAAGATAACGATTATACTCCCATAGGAAGTTAGCTTTATAAATCGGGACGAAGGAGCGCCGTTTTATGAACAAAAATAGGAATTTTAGCCTTCTTGAACTAAGTTCAAGAAGTATCGCTCGCAAGCGAGCTCTTTTGCGAATAGTGCGGGTGAACTGTGCACAAAAAGACCTTCTTCAGACATTTTTTGTCCAAAGAAGGTCTTTCCCTGTTTCGCCAACTTATCAGGTATGTTTATCTCAGTTTAACTGAGATAAACGCTCCGCGAGGATGCACAGTGATTCTAAGAGGAATTTGTCAGCTCACGCTGACCAGAATCACGCGCCAAGTTTCACATACGTTCAACTTGAATTTTTTACCCTGTATATTCTTCTATTTTTTGATCTGGATCGCTGCCACCGCACAGTCATCTGCTGCCTTCTGGGCTCTCTCCTCTAAATCTGCCGGAATTTCTTCGTGAAGAATATCAATACAGTGTTCCTCATAATTTCTTTTAAAAATGTCCGGGTATAAATCTTCACAAATTCCGCAACGAATACAATAATCTGCAATCTCAATTCTCATACTTAGCACGCTCCTTTCACATATGTTGCTGCGCTGTCACCAGCCAGTAAACCAGTCGGCATGGAACCAAATACTGTTCCACCTGCATTTACCGGTGGATTTCCATACAGACTTCCGGTTACCATATCACCTGCGCCGTAGAGTCCCGGAATCGGCCGATTGTTATTGTCGATAATATTTGCATTTTCATCAATCAGAAGTCCACCCATGGTATTGTAAGCACCTGCAAATATACGGAAGCAATAAATATGTCCACTCTCTTCGCGAACCGCTCTCATGCAGGAAGGATCTGTTTTAAACGCTTCATCATAGCCAAGCTCCACTGCCTTATTGTATTGCTCAATGGTTTTCTTTAATTCTTTCTCATTGATTCCCATATACTCAGCTACTTCATGAATCGTATCGAAATGGCAGATATGTTTGTTACCGGCAGCGATTGCAGCATCCATCTGTGCACGGATATTTTCAATCTTCATGCCTTTGAAAATAAAGTATACATACCTCTCATCTACACCATTTTCCAGTGCCTTGGCTGTATCCTCATCCATAAGCATGTAGCCACACATATTCGGAGCATTGTTATAAGCTGCAGACATCGCTGTATGCTGATTGGACATTTCTTCGTTAATGAAACGTTTTCCGTCTTCATTGACACGAAGGTACGGCTGTTCTACCACGATTTTGATCTGGTTTGCGGCAAACCACGGTGTGTTCGGTCCGATACGGATGCAAGGGTTCGGAACTTCAGGGTCAGCACTGATGGAAAATCCTCCTTTTTTACCGCCAACAGCCCAGACCGCTTTCTGTCCGTCTCCATCCTGACAACTGTCCGGGAATGTCTTTATAACCTGAGTACCTTCCTTATAAACTTCCTCAAATTTTGTATGTACGATACCTTCTTCTTTCATCATTTCAAGATCTGCACTGATACCGCCTGAAGCAACAACTAACGCTTTGCATTTGATTTCAATTTGATCTCCAGCTTTATCATAGGCAACTGCACCGACAACTTTTCCGGTCTCATCACGGATGATCTCTTTGATCGGAGTCTGGAAATAAAAATCTACGCCCTTTTTCTCAAGCGCAAAACGCATACGTAACAGTGCCAACGCCATGGCATGTCCTTGTCCACGTCCATTTAGGAAATATATGTCACCTACATCCAGGCCATTTGCGTGTCCCATGGTATATCCACGCTGAGTTCCATACTCTGCCGGATCACGTTTTACTACCATAGGAGCTTCAATTTTCAGCTCCTCCAGGAAGATTTTCGGAAACTCAGAAGAGTATTTTACCACTTTGCTGATCAATCCCATATTCGCATTGTAGTTGGAAAATCTTGCCAGTACTTCATATGCGCTCTTTTGTGCCTCCGGTGTGTCCGGTGTGGAGCAAAAACACATCGGGCAGTTGGAAACTGCGCCTCCCTGTGCCGGATATTTTTCAAATACCGCAATTTTCAATCCACCTGCATTTGCCAGTTTATAGGCCGCACCCATGCCAGCCACGCCACTACCCATAACAGCAACATCAACTTCTACTGTTTTACTCATACCAGTTCTCCTCTCGTCTGAAACTAATTTTTATCTGGAAAACGTTCTACTGTGTTTTGTTTGCTTTTTATCAGGAAGGCTATCAGATGGGAGATTGAATCACACCACAGATATAATCTTGTTGCTCATCACCTATAGAAGTGGGAGTCATCTCTCATCTGATATATCATACAAACAAAACATCCTGCAACTTTGTTTTCCTCTCTGTTACTGAAAGTCTAACAAATTGCAGGATGTTTTTCGTCACCAAAAAAGCACTCCTTTGTCTGTTTTTTTCTTCTTAAATGTGCATAGTGGACACTAACGTTTTTTCCACACCAGATACTGATCCACAAGTTCTCCCATGACCATCTGTTTCTTCATTTCCGTATCCTTTAGATTCACCTGCCAGGTGTCCTCCACAAACTGAACGGTCTTGCGGATCGTATTGCGGTGCAGATACATCTGTTCCGCCGCATGGGTAGCATTACAGTCACATTTCAGATACATCAGGATCTGGCTGCAGTACCTCGTCTGATTCTGCTGATCATAGTCCTGCAGTTTTCGATACAATCCCATTTTCAGATGCTCCAATGGCATTTTTTCTTCCATACTCGCAAACAGGTCAAAATAGTAATAATCCTCATAGTGACAGACTCTGCGCCCTTTCTTTCTGCCAAAATCAAGCGCTGCCTGTGCCTCGTGAAAAGCTGCCGGAAGCTCCATGATCTGATAGAACTCATTGCTGACCCCAAACCGATAGCTGTAATTATCCAATACAGAATCTAAATTCGTTTCTTCCTGCTGACTGAACCCATTCCATGATCTACTGTCAGTTTTCATGATTTTCAACATACAAATATTATCTTCATATAAAAACGGCCGCACACCCAACATAGTCTGGGCGATCTGCCGGGCAAGAAACGGCAATGGAACATTCTCCATCTCTTCAAACTCTAGTACACCAAGGGCAAAGCATCCTTCCGCTTCCAGCCCATCGATACTTTTCAGCTGCTCAGACAATTGTTCCGGTGAAATTCCGGAAGGTTTCATCAGATTCAAAAGCAATGTCTCATACAGCATCTGACCAAACCGTTGATGCTCATATTCCCGTTGCAAACAAAAAGTCAGGTTGGCAATGAATATCTTTAATAAATCCAGATACCCCGCTTCAATCTCCGTATGGTTCGGAAAAATATAACCATAACCGAGAATATTTCCATCTGCTGCAAATGCCATGTACACATTTTGCAATTCCTGATTTTCCACCGCAGGCGCAACAATCAACGGCTGCTTCTCCAGTTTTGAAAAAATATGTTGCTGCCGCACAAGTGACATTGTATAGGCATTAGTATATCCGTTGCGGATCGTCTCCTGGAAATGTGTCTCAATTGCCGGAAGTACACTGGTATACGCCAGCACATTAAAACAGGGGTCAAAAACGATCATCGGATATTCCAGTATCTCTGCGCTCAGATCCAGCATTTCCTGCACATTTTTCCCTTCCAGCGCTGCAATATGCATCCTCTTATCCCACTCTGTCAGAAAACGAAAAACATTGATCATCCTGTTCAGCACATAAGGTACTCCATATTTCCCCGATACCAGAATCACACCAGCCGGAATCTGTGTCAGTTCTTTTTCCGCACAGCTGCAATCCGCTGAAGCCAGAATCGCCATACCTGTATGCAACGAGTTTATATCCTCCAGTATTTCTGACAGTTTTGCAACATACAAATATTGATAATCCTCGTCTTTATGAAAAATCTCATCACTCTTTTTTAATTTATTTTCCTGAAAAATCTCATTTTTCCAGTATTGCTGTGCCCCCAGAAAATACCGTACATTGCCTGGCTGTTTTACTGTCACGGGATCCAGATCCCGGATAAAATAGAGTAATAATGCTAATGTAATCTCCATCTGGAATTTCCCCCTTTATCCCATCTTCGACTTCCACTGTATTTCTTATTCTCTCTCTGCCCTATCGTAATCATCCAGAAAATGATGTTTCACACCACCCTGTTTATAGGCAATGACTGTACTTAAGTTGACATTCTCCACACTCTTGAAAATATTAGATTCCACGAACGGATTCGTTTCTTTCAGCTGACGGATCAAATTTTTCACTTCCACACGTTTTGATGTATTTTCGCCGCCACAGGTGCTGCAGGTATCGGTAAACTTGCATGCACACTGGATAAAATGCAGATCATTGCTGTCACGCCATTTCTTAATATCATCCTCACGGATCAGATACATCGGGCGGATCAGCTCCATACCCTCAAAGTTTGTGCTGTGCAGCTTTGGCATCATGGTCTGCATCTGGGCTCCGTAGAGCATCCCCATCAGAATGGTTTCAATAACATCATCATAATGATGACCTAAGGCAATCTTGTTGCAGCCAAGCTCTTTCGCCTTGTTATATAGATGTCCGCGACGCATTCTCGCGCACAGATAACACGGTGATTTCTCTATATTAAATACCGCATCAAAAATATCCGATTCAAAAACTGTGATCGGAATATTCATTTTCTTTGCATTTGCCTCAATGATTTGTCTGTTTGCCGGACTGTATCCCGGATCCATAACCAGAAATACCACTTCAAAATCAAATTTATTGTGGCGTTTCAACTCCTGGAAAAGCTTTGCCATCAACATGGAATCTTTTCCGCCGGAGATACAGACTGCAATCTTGTCGCCCTCTTTCACCAGCTCATACTCACGCACCGCACGGGTAAAACGGCACCAGATAGTTTTCCGGAACTTTTTGCGGATACTCTGCTCGATCTCCACATACTCCGGAGTCTCTTCCTCTTTTCTGGCTTCTTCTTTCTGTTTCATAGCCTCCATCAGCCAGGCCAGATAACCACCATTCAGGCTTTTCGCATCCACACCGGCTTCCTTTAGTGCTTCTGCTGCCGAAACACTCATCTCACCTTTCTGGCAGTAAACAACAACTTTCTTATTTTTATCAATTTCCTGTGATTCCTGCAGTTTTTCTGCACTCAAAGCCACACTGCCCGGAATCACACCGTAGGAACGCGCACGCTCATTCCGGATATCAACCAGCTGATAGCTGTCTTCCGGCATTGTAAACAGTTCCTGCACGGTCAACTGTATTTCTTCCATAGGTTCTCCATTTCTTTATCACTATCATGCTCCATTTTTACTCGCACTCACATTCATTCTATCTGAATCCCTGCACTGAAAAAAGAGACCGAATATCTGCATTTCTTCACACTTACTTTGTAAAAGAAAACATTATTTCTATTGCCGTAACTCCGTCAGGTCTTTTGTGATCTCACCAGCAATGATCAGCCCGACTACCGACGGTACAAACGCAAGGCTTCCCGGAATCTGACGGCGCACAGTACATTTTCTTGCCGTTCCCGGTGGGCAGACACAATTATTTTTACAACTGTTTTCTGTATCTTCGATCGGAGTCAGCGGTTTTTCTCTGGAATAAACGACCTTCAGATGATCAATACCACGTTTTTTTAACTCCCGGCGCATCACTTTTGCCAGCGGGCAGACAGAAGTTTCATAAATATCTGCCACTTCAAACGCAGATGCATCCATTTTATTTCCAGCACCCATAGAACTGATGATCGGCACACCTACGGCCTTCGCCTGTTCCACAAGCATCAGTTTTCCGGTGACTGTATCAATCGCATCCACCACATAATCATACTGGGAAAAATCAAACTGCTCTGCCGTATCCGGCATATAAAATGTCTTGTAAGTGTTGACAACCGCTTTCGGATTGATCTCGAGAATGCGCTCGCGCGCCACATCGACTTTATATTTTCCAATGGTCTTTCTTGTTGCAAAAATCTGACGGTTTAAGTTTGTCAGACAAATCCGGTCATCATCAATCAGATCCAGCGTTCCAACGCCCACACGCGCCAGCGCTTCCACCGTATATCCACCGACACCGCCGATTCCGAACACCGCTACTCTGGCGTTAAACAGGCGCTGCATATTATCCTGTCCCAGAAGCAGCTCCGTTCTGGAAAACTGGTTTAACACAGCCGGCCGCGGTCTGTTCGCGCACTCTACATGCAAAGAACTATTTTCTTCCACTCTTTCTATCCTCCAACATATGTTTCTAATTTTTTTATACATCCTGAACTATCCAGGAATTCTCAACCATTTCTGCCGCAAAATACACATCACCTGATGCATGATATCTTTTCCACATATTTTCAGAAAAATTTACACGTTTATTCGGCTTCCACATCATAGGTAGCGTAACCAACATTCAGGTGAAATGTCTTTTCATTTCCATCTTTATCTGTCAATACAAGTTCTGTCTCTCCTGCTTTCGTAAATTTTCCGGAGACGACATACTCATCTGCATCTTCCAGATATTCTATTGAAACAGTTCCCAATCTGTCATCTTTCAATCTGACACTGCAGCTGTCATCAAATATCACACCACAATCTCCACCACTTGACATAACCCAGGTCTCGTAGACTTCTTTGTGAGTAAATGCCCATGCAGATGCCACCACAATGATCACAACGCTGATCACAAGTGAAATATTTCTGATCTTCTTATCCTCAAACACACACACCGAGTACAGGAGCAATGTCACCAGACAAAATACCGCACTTAATAAATGATACGGGAAATGGTAGATTGTTTCTTTGAGAAAATTACAATAATGATCTCCCAAAAATATAAGTATCGGTATCAATATCAAAATTCCCCACCATTTATTTTTTTTCATAAAATAACCGATAAAGCCCATTGGTATCGTAAATAATGTCCATTTAAACCAATATCCGTAATATGTAAACAACTGCCATCCCATGTCACTGAACGGAACCTGGATGAGGTAAACAAGCGGCTGGCTGATCAGAAAGAATACAAAACATTTTAATGCGGAATCTTTTGCAGACCTGCTGTTCATTATAATAAATATTCCAAACAGGATCCATACCTCGAAGCTTATGGTTATGTCCCGGAATGAAGTATTTTTTGTCACTGGCAATAGTGCCATGAGTGCAGTATAAACTCCTGCTATGATGGAAAGCAGGAGCAGCCTCTTCCATGTAAGATTTATTCCACCAAATATCTTTTTTATCCTGTTCATTTCTATTTCCTCTTTTCTTCGAATTCCGCTTTATTTTTGTTCTGATACATCCGCTGATCTGCCTGGCGGATCGCCTCTCTGATCGGATGAACATTACATACGCCGCCAATACTGACGGAGAGCCCCAGATCCGAATATTCAGGAATCACGATATTGGTTACTGCTTCCTGAATCAGTTTATTTCTCTCTATCAATTGTTCTTCCGACAGTTTTGGAAATAAGAGCAGAAATTCATCACCGCCATATCGAATCAGAATATCTGTACTCCGGATACATGATTTTATCGCAGATACAATATCACGCAGTACCACATCCCCCGCAGTATGTCCGTATGTGTCGTTTACCTGCTTAAAATGATCGATATCAATGATTTCCACACATTCCATTCCTTCCAGATGTGGAAGATAGGTTTCAAAATACCGCCTGGAATATGCACCGGTCAGCGGATCAGAAAACAATTCCCTTATCTCACCACGGCTCTTATCCAGCAGCAATCTGGTGCCATTTGCGTCAATCCAGCGTCCTTCATTCATTTTTGACAACATTTCGATAATACAGGATGTACCATTGACACACACATATTTTGCCATCACGAAATACATATCCGTTCTGGTAAATTCCAACTTATTCAGCATCGTTTTCTGAGCCAGCGCCCGCGTCGAAATACAATTTGCACAGGTACCACCATTTTCCCAGAATGCCGCACAGTGCTGATCTGTCCGCCTCAGTATTCCAAGTTCATCAATCTCCAGTACCGAACTGGTCAACGGATCAACCAGACGTACAATATCAAAAATCTGTTTCAGTTTTTCCACTGCGGCTCGCAGATCTTTCCCATCTGCAGTTCCTTTCTTCGTCAGTCCTTTCAGAACAGGAAGTTCTCCGCTCATTTCTTTCGGACAGGTCAGCTGTCCTATCACTCCTGTATAATGTTCTGATGAATCTTTCGGCCACAACGTATGTATTCTCAGATTGTACCATTTATGATTCTCCTGCCGCGGTATCGTAATACTCATGGAAAATTCCCTGTTTTCCGGTGTCGTAGCATCAAGTGCATCTTTTATCCGGTACATGTTCTCCTGGCTAAAATCGAAAATTTCATCCGAATCAGCAACATTTATAACCGAATATCGATTCTGTGGCGGCTGATTCCAATCTATAACATTTGCCAGACCTGAATTCACATCATAAGAAAACTGTACGCCACCACTCACAGAAGAGTAAAATTCTGTTTTTTCCTGCATGGATTCCAGAATACGCTGTGCATGATCACTACGTGGTAGTTCCGTTTTTTGTATAACCTCTGCAGCCAGCCTGTCTGCTTCATACCGGTAGGCATTTTCACCCACATCATATGTTGAGATCGCTCTCAGCCGATGTGCGATTTCCATGAGACATTCCAGCAAAAGCGGATTAAATGCTCCACATTCACCCGCAAGGATCATATCCAATGCCGTATCATGATCATAAGCTTCCTTATAACATCGTCTGCTGGTAAGTGCGTCGTATACATCTGCAAGCGCAACTACCTGAGCCGAGATTGGAATCTGCTCGCCCCGCAGTCCATCCGGATATCCATGGCCATCCCATCGTTCATGATGCCAGCGGCAGATTTCCCATGCCACACGAAGCAAAGGTTTTTCCTGATTTGCTGACATCTGATGGATGATATCTGCCCCGGTTGTTGTATGGCTCTTCATGATCTCAAATTCTTCCCGGGTCAGTTTTCCCGGTTTATTGATAATACTTTCCGGTATATTGATCTTACCGATATCATGCAAGGCTGAAGCCGTTGTAATCGTGGCAATATCTGTCTCAGATAATTGATATTCATCTGTTTTCTGAATAATCTGTCTGAGTAAAAGATCTGTAATAGTACGGATATGAAGAATATGTTCACCACTTTCACTGTTTCTGAATTCTACAACATGGCTCAGAATGCCGATCATCAGATTGTTGTTTTCTTCTTTTTCATAAATTTGATCTGATACCATCTGCATCAGACGTTTCTGATTCCTGTACAGGTTCAATGTATTCTGCACTCGCCGGCGCACAATAAAAGCATCAAATGGTCTGCGGATATAGTCCTGCGCACCATAAATATACGCACGCTCAATGACCTCTTTTTTTTCTTCAGAAGATATCATGATCACCGGGATCTCATTGATCCATCCGAACTTGTTCATACGTTCCAAAACCTGAAATCCATCCATCTGTGGCATATTGATATCCAGCAATATCAGTTCTATCGTTAGATCCTGCTGCATCATATGAAGTGCCTGACGTCCATTTTCAGCTTCCACATACTGGTACTCTTCACCGAGGATGGCCATCAGAATCTGTCGATTTATCTCTGCATCATCAACGATCATTATTTTAGGCTTTGTATCCATGTCTCGACCTTCTCCTTTTTGTTTTCTATGTATTCCCCTGTTCCAGCAATAAAAGCAGCTGTTTGGCTGGAAGTGGCTTTGAAAAATAATATCCCTGGATCATGTCAACTCCCCAGCTGCTGAGCAACTCCATCTCTGCCTCAGTCTCCACACCTTCTGAGATAATATTGTAATTCATCCTCTGAAATGTCCTTACGATACTCTGATAAAATATTGCACGTTTTTCCTGCGTACAAATGTCAAAAAGCAGAGATCTGTCAAGTTTAATTGCCGAAAACGGAAGTCGCATGACAGTATTCAGATTTGCGTAACCGGAGCCAAAATCATCAAGGCACAGACCGATACCTGCATTCCGGAATTCATTTACAATTTTCCTCAGACTTGCATTGTATTCTGTCGCCACCGTTTCCGTAATTTCAAACTGTATTTTTTCATAAGGAATGTTATATTCATCCATAATCCTGATAAAACGGCTGCTACAATCATTTCTCATAAGGTCAAGGGAAGAAAGATTTACTTTTATATTCCACAAATGATCCAACAGGCTCTGATTCTCTTTCAGGAATCTGCAGACACGCCGGAACTGAAGATCCGTAATCTGTTCGATCATGTGATTCTTCTCTGCAATCTGTATAAAAATATCCGGTGCGATCCATCCAAGTTCCGGATGATACAAACGACTTAAAGCCTCCAGCGTAATAAATTTCTTTTTCCTTGTGGAATAAACCGGCTGATAATACACTTCAAACAAATCCTCATGAATTGCAGTATGCAGATATTGTTCTACCTGCTTATTATACAAAAAACCATTCATCGTCTGCCGGTCATCTTCTATCACTTCTGTTGAACCGTTCTGTGTAGACAGAGATTCCAGATATTCCGCATATTCAAGCACCTGTCCTCCATCCTCAAGTTTCTGTGCATTGATGATTCCGCTCAGGATCACCGGCATTGTAATATTCTCAAGCCGAGTCTCCCGCTTCATTTCCACCTCAAATATATATTTTAGTTTCTTCAGATAATATTCATACTCTTCCAGGGAAGTTGCCAGCATCAGAAAACGCTTTCCCGTAATACGAAACGCTTTCTTTCCACCCAGTTCCGCAAGTTTTCCTGCTGTCAGCTGCAGAATATAATCTCCGCCTCTGGTTCCCGCTACTTTATTGATATGCTTCAGCTGATACAGATACACAGTAATGACGTGAAACGATTTTCCCTCAGAAATCAATTCATTGGTTTTTCTCGTCAGATAGAGGTGATTGTACAGACCTGTAAGGCTGTCAGTATTTGCATTCGGATTATTAATGGTTATAAATAATGCCAGTATCGCGAGACTTAACGCAAATCCGGTCGTGAGAAGCGGATGATACAGCAGCTGAATGGCCACGCCGCATACAGCTATCACAAGGATTTCCATCAGCACTTTTATTTTCCGATACCCCAGTTCTTTCCGCCAGACAAACACCAATATCATCATCACGATCATATGGGCGATCGCACTATAGTACATCAGCATATACCAGGAACCTTTGACATAACCTTCCGATACATCAAAATAAAACAACTTCCGCGTAAACGGATTTGTCAATACAATCCCGAGCAGAACAAACGTTGGCAATCCGCTGATCAGTATCTTTTTTGTTGAAACTACTTTATTTTCATGCAGGGTCTGAATATAGCAGAGCAGCGTAAATGGAATCAGCGCCTGTAAAATGTAAAATACTGTGGTTGAAGACAATGCTGCCATTCCGAAATAACCATTTCCTGAAGTAATATAATAATTGCTGAACAATTCTGCTATTACATCCAGAATGCCCAGAACTGCAAAGAACAGAAATACCCGGTTATTACGATCCTCTGCTCTTTTTTGTCCCAGAAAATACCACAGGATCAGCAACATTATCACGACTGCGGCAATCAGAAAATCTATATTATAACTCATACCTGACCTCCGTCATCTTTTTCACTCAATTGCAGCATATCATCGGCCTTTTTTTTCCAGTCGCTTATGGAATAAAAAGTCCCGTCTGCTTTCTTCCGGTAACTATAACCGAACCTCAGTCCGACACGATACCTGCTGTTTTCTTTTTCTATTTCATTCTTAATTGATTTTTCCCATTCTCCCGGTAATTTCCGTGGATTTGTAACTACGATTGCAAATTCATCTCCGGAAATCCGGAAATATTTTGACTGTAATTCATTAAATGCACGCCCGACAGACTCAATACAACGGGCTGTCCTCACGACAGATTCATCACCTGCCCGCATTCCATAAGTATCGTTAATTTGCTTTAAACCGGTCACATCAACAAAGATCAGCAAAGTTTCCTCGCTTTCATCTGTTTCTTCCTGGATTTCTATCAGCTGACTTTCAAAAGCCTTCCTGTTTTTTAATCCAGTCATACGGTCATCCACGGATATTCTCTCATAAACTTCCTGTTCCAGATGAAATCTGATATCACCTGACACCTTAACAAGCAGACCGCGGAACAGGACCGCTATATATAACAGAATACCAATCTGAAAAACAGTATCGTACCAGTAGATTGAAAAAAGCCAGTATAATGTAAGTGCGGTGAGCCCACTAATCCCCAGAATTGCAAGCGCGTTCAGACAAATTTTCAATTCCTGCATCCGGCATCGCCTGTATTCAATGCACAGCAGGGCAATCATTGAAACAACTCCCACAAACAATATCATATGGGTCATGAAAAGCATAGATACAAAAGGAATGCCGTAAATTATATGTATGATTCCCTGTAAAATGGCATTTCCATAGAGCAGGAAAATCCATATCTGTGGAATATGACCTGTTTTTTCTTCTACTGTATTTTTCACAAAATAGACCATCGGGACAGACATAAGCATAAATGCATAAAAAGAAATCAGTGTCCCAATTGCATTCTGTTTTCCATATGTCTGATAAATCCCGGAATCCAACACACACCATACTGCACATAATGCCAAAAAAATCGACACATCCAAAAATCTGTTTTCTGTAATTTTTTCTGTAATCTGGTGACTCCTTAAATATCCAAATATGATCATGGCACCCATAGAAAGCCCAAGCATTCCGATAACCAGTACGATAGAAACAGCTGACTCCTGAAACCGTTTCAACATAACTGCATGTGCAATGCCCAAAACAGGTGCCTGTACATATAAGCGGCTTTTTGCCGCAGTCTGATATCTGAAACAGATAGATTCCTTACACACTTCCTCTGAAACATCAATATCTGCCCACACTTTTCCTTTCATCTGATCATTTTTCAAAAATCCGCTGTCCTGATATTTATATAAAAGATTTTCTCCTGCCCACACTTCCAGATCATTTTGCACTCCTCTGATGGAAAGCACCTTTCCCACATCCGCTTCAGTCAGTGTATCATTATACAATATCACCTGTCCTTCGTCATCGGCAGTGACAGCACACGGAAGTGACACACTTACCTCCTCATCACCTATAACCTGATACCATCCACTGTTCAGAATGAGACAGTCTGTCTGTTCCGGATCTGTTCTTATCTGGTACACTCCTCTTATCATAATCCCTAATATTATTATTATAATAAGTGCAAAAGCAACTTTTATCTTCTTCCACTGTTTTTTCAAGATTATTACCCCTTTTTCAAGCCGGACACATTTTTTATGTCAGACTCACATGAGACCAGATGCGCGATTCTCAGAATCATTACACTCTATACCCAAAAAGCCACCCATATACTTATGGGCGACTAACCAGTTAAAAATCCTTCATCGCAAATGCTCCGCTATTAAGACGGTAATTTTCTATTCTGTGCAACCGGCTGACATAGTCTGTTCTCACATTCCTTAGTCCCTGTGGCTTTGCGTCGCTGTTTTTCAACAGATTTGCCCATAAAATACGCTATCACTATAGCATACTTTATGACTACTGACAACAAGCTCTGCCTTTTTTATCATCATTTTCTCATATATTGTTACAGTTCACATTTTTTAAGATTTTCCATTTTTTTCAGACAGAATTCATGTTACAATATTTTAAAAGATAAAGACTTCATCCGCATTTCCCTAAAATCATACAGACATTCACCCCCTGTATAAATGTTACAGTTCAGCTGATTAATGTACTCCCGGATTTTTTTAATGAAGGAGAGTACATATTACACCAGAAGGAGGAATAATAATGTACAAAACGCGAAAAATGATCCTTCTCATTATTTTGGTCATTATGGCATCTCTGGTTGGTATTGCCTTGTACCATCATTATATCTGGTTGGAAATTTATAAAGAAAATTCAAGTAAGTTACTTGCAACTTATGAGCAGGTAAACCGCAATTTTAAACTATTTTCCCAACGAAACTGGAACGTTCTGTCCGACTGGGATGGAAATTTACAATATATTTCTGATGCCGATGATGTCGAAACTGTCTGGTCAGAATTTGCAGAACGGAAGAACAACTGGAACTACAGTGATTTTTACATGTTTAATGAAGAATGTAATTTTCTTACAGCAGCCGGCCGGAAAGGAACTGCTGACAACATCCAGAATGTTTTCCAGCAAATGTACGAACTAAACCAGCCGGTAATATCTGATTATACTGCCAGCAGCGGACTGCAAAAAGTTGTATTCGCTGTTCCGCTGAGTGTGCCTTTCGTTCTGGACAATACAACATATACCGGTGTTGCTGTAAGTTATGATATCGGCACGATTGAAGACATGATCGCCAAAAACGTGTACGGTGATAAAAGCAGCTGTTACCTGGTCAACGCAAATGGAAATATCATCCTGTCTCTGGAAACACAGTCAGAATTTCTTAACGATCAGGATAATCTGTTAACCTATTTAAAAGGTAATGCAGATTTTATACAAAGTTCTTTCAGCGAAGTACTGGAACATATACAGGATATCTCCACCGGAAGTGCCGAATTTTGCATACAGGATTCTTCCTATTATCTGGTCTGTCATCCTGTCGGTTACAATGACTGGAGCATCATCGGCATAGTGCAGGCTGACGTTGTGAATTATAGTGATGAAAAAATAATGTTTGTCACGATAACCATGATTTCCGCAATGGCAGTCTGTCTGCTTATCGTCAGCACCGGACTGGCTACTGCAAATGCAAGATTCCGCCTAAAGAAGCAGGAATCATTGCATCAGGTACTGACAGCCCAGAAAGAGCAGACTGACCAGTTGTTTTGGGGAATGACCCAGATCGTAGACCATTATGCCGTGGGAGATTTAAAAAACAACCGATATGAATACCATGGAGCACTTAATGGAGACGATTTATATCCCAAAACCGGATCTTATCAAGATCTCATTGATGCCGTGACAAAAAAATACGTCGTCCTGTCAGATACAGATAATATAAAGATGAGTCACCTGTTAAGTAAAGAATACCTGCAGAAAATGCTTCGAAAAGGCAACGGCATTCTCAAAGTAGAATACGGCGGCCGGACAGAAAATGTTTTCAAAATTCTGAATGTGATCGCGCTGGAATGGGATAAGGAAGGCATTCCTGAAAAGATCATCATGATCTCTCAGGATCTGGGGGAGCAGCATGAACTGGAAAATCTCGCAAATACAGACGGTCTGACCGGTCTGTTCAATGAACGGTATTTCAGTTCTATTTTACATAAAAAAGAAATTAAAAAGTTACCATTTGTATTATATTACCTGGATCTGGATCATTTCAAACCTGTAAATGACACTTACGGACATGATATGGGGGACAAACTTCTGAAAGAAGTTGCAAAACGTCTGCTCGAATGTATTCGTAACAATGATTACGTCTTCCGAATTGGCGGAGATGAATTTGCTCTCATCATAAGTGCCGATATGGAAGCTTCTCTGTGTGAACAGACAAAAACACGCATTGTTCAGTCTCTACTCGCGCCATATGAAATTGATGGCAGAAAACTGCGTGTCGGAGCAAGCTGCGGCTATGCCATATATCCAAAAGAAACAGATGATACCAGGCAGATACGTATTCTTGCTGATCAGCGGATGTATGTAGAAAAAGAAGAAAATCACCGGAAATCCACTGCGGTTACACGACGATAAATATCCGAACGAAACTTTTTCCGGAGACGCAAAGAGCTGAACAGACCAAACTCTGTTCAGCTCTTTCTTGTTTCATAGGAAAGTTCGTCCTATGAAATAAAAACACTCCGCATGGATCACAATGCGGTGGAGATGAGGAGTTTTGCAATGCACACTCGCATAGAAAGAGATTCTTGCTCATTATAGCTCTCCCTACCTCAAATCTGATCCTTTTCCTGCTCATCCAGCAGATTTCCCATACTCTTCAGACCAATGTACAATGTCGAAGTATTATGTAACAGGGAAGACGTGGTCGGCTGAATGATTCCACCAACACCAAGTGCGATCAGACCTGCGTTGAATCCAACAATAAAACGATAATTTCGACGGATCCGCTGCATCAGCCTGTTACTGATTTTTTTCAATGTCACAATCTCATGCAGATTGTCTGCTGCGATCGTAATGTCAGCAATTTCACGGGCAATAGCTGCACCATCACTAATGGCCACACCTGCATCTGCGGCAGACAGAGCCGGTGAATCGTTGATTCCGTCACCGATCATGATAACCTTATGACCAAGCGCTTTCTCCTTCTCTACGAAGTTTGCCTTATCTTCCGGCAGAACTTCGGAATAATACTCATCCACACCGACTTTGCGTGCGATTGCTGCTGCAGTACGCTCGCTGTCTCCGGTCATCATGACAATTTTTTCGATACCATTGTCACGCAGATCCCGGATGACATCAGCTGCTTCCTCACGTACCGGATCTTCGATACAGATAACGGCTGCAAGCTGCTGATCGATTGCCATGTACAGGCAGGAACACTCTTCCGGCAGATTGTCAAATACAACTTCTTTGCCTTCCGGAATCTGACACTGCTCATCTTCAAATACAAAATGATAGCTTCCGATCACCACACGTTTTTCCTCGATAAAGGAAGAAATACCGTGTGCTACAATGTATTCTACTTTGGAATGCATCTCCTGATGCTCCAGTTTTTTCTCTTTTGCAGCTGTCACAACGGCTTTTGCCATGGAATGCGGGAAATGTTCTTCCAGGCAGGCTGCGATACGAAGCAGTTCACCCGGCTCGGAATCGTTGAAAGGAATAACATCGATCACGGTCGGTTTTGCCTTTGTCAGTGTACCTGTTTTATCAAATACAATGGTTGTTGCCTCGGCAGCAGCCTCCAGATATTTCCCACCCTTGACGGTGATATCGCACTGCTGTGCCTCACGGATTGCGGAAAGCACGGAAATCGGCATTGCAAGTTTCAGTGCACAGGAGAAGTCTACCATCAGGATAGAAAGTGCTTTTGTGGCATTTCTGGTCAATAACCAGGTCAATAACGTACCGCCTAATGTATACGGAACCAGCTTATCTGCCAGATGCTCTGCTTTTCCTTCCAGATTGGATTTCAGTTTTTCGGAATCCTCGATCATGGTAACAATCTTCTCGTATTTTGTAGCACCTCCGGTTGCCTCAACACGGATGGTCAGCTCGCCTTCTTCCAGAACAGTACCTGCATAAACATAGGAATCTGTTGTTTTTGCAACCGGTACGGATTCACCTGTCAGGGAAGCCTGATTTACGGTAGCGTCTCCGGCTGTTACCACACCGTCAAACGGGATAACGTTTCCGGCATGAACAATGATCTCATCGCCTTTTTCAATGGTAGAAGAAGATACCAGAACTTCCTGATCTCCAACTTTCTGCCATACTTTCTCTACATTCAGGGACATGCTTCGTGCCAGATCACCGACGGATTTCTTGTGTGTCCACTCCTCAAGCAGCTCGCCGATGCCAAGCAGGAACATCACGGAACCTGCTGTTCCCATATCCTGACGGAGCAGTGATACCGCAATACCCGTTGCATCCAGAACAGCTACATCCAGTCGGCGATGACGCAGACTCTGCAGTCCTTTCCATATATAACGGATACCGTTGACGATGGTGATCACATTTCGGATCGGTACCGGTAAAATTAATTTCTTTCCGTAATGCCATACGACTTTACAGATTAATTTTTCCTTATATTCTGCGTTTAACTCACGTCCTGTACTCTCCAGATATCCTTCCGGTACTTCCACTAACTGATATTTGAAGGTACATAATAAATGTATAATAGCAGCCCGGTCTCCGCTGTAACTGATCACAACGTCCGCTGTCTGTTCGTATACTTTTGCATCAACTACAAGATCCGACTGCTGCAGATAATATTGCAGGACGTCTGCCTGCTCATATGTCATGCGCTGCTGCGCTATATGAACACGTAGACGTCCTTTTATCTCATGTTTGATCGCAAATTTCATTATTCTGCCTGTGCTTCCTCAGCCTGAGTCTCCTCTGCAGCCTCAGTTACTTCCTCATCCTCTACATATGCTTCCGCAGCGGCACGGTCAGCATTGATCTGTTTTGCCTCAGCAAGAATATCGCCTGCGTTCTCCTGAACAGTTGTTGCTGTTTTTACTACTGTATCTTTTGCACGCAATACAGCGGCAGTGCATCCTGTGTAAACTTTCTTAGCATCTTTGCTTGTAAGGATTTTGATACCTGCTGTTCCAAAAGCGAGACCTGCTGCAAAAAGACCAACTTTTCCTGCGTTAAATTTTTTGAACATAATATTTTCCTCCATTTGCGAGTATTTGCTTTTTTGTTTATGATTAATTATAATCATCAAAAAGTTGTTTTTCAAGCATTTTTTACACAAATGATACAACTTTTCAATAAGTTTTTTGTTAAAATTTGCTAACTTTTGATAGAAATATTAACTTTTGGTTTGCTTTCACAGCGTATGGTTATTGTGCACTTTTGCCAATTACTGCACTTCATAATACCGCGCACTATATGCAGGAAGTATAAATAAAGCCTCTCCTCCTGTCACAGCAATGTCTTTTTGATACTCCAGATGCACCTTTTTCATCTCTGCATCGTCACTGCTGTAGATTAATTTTAATTTTTTTGCTCCGGAGATATTCATAGTATATTTTTGCTCTTTTGCATCTCCAAAATGGAAAATTGCAACAATCCGCTCATCTTTACTCTTCCGTTCAAAGGCATAGATACATTTTTCTTCCTGATGACAGTCGATCCACTGGAAGCCATCCTGCGCATAATCTGCCTCCCAGAGTGCCGGATATTTTTTATAGACTTCGTTTAGTCCAATCATAAAACGATGGAATTCTCTATGTTTCGGGAATTTTAAAATATCCCAATCCTGCTGTCGTTTCTCATCCCACTCTCGGAACTGCGCGATTTCATTTCCCATAAAGTTCAGTTTTTTGCCCGGATGCGCATACATATACATGTACATGGCCCGTGCCTGTGGAAATTTCTCGTCATAATCACCGCTCATTTTCTGGATGATGGTCGCCTTTCCGTGAACCACCTCATCGTGGGACAATGGCAGCACATACGCTTCATTATAATAATACATCATGGAAAACGTCAGTTTGTGATAGTTCGCGGAACGGTATTCCGGCGCTGTCCGGAAATAATTCAGTGTATCGTTCATCCATCCCATGTCCCATTTATAGTCAAAACCAAGACCACCGTCATGAACAGATCTGGTCACGCCCGGATAGGAAGAAGAATCTTCTGCCATCAGCATGGCCGTTGGGAAACGGTCTTTTAATCCCTGATTCATGGTCTGTAAAAAGGAAACTGCCAGATTATTTACACCTCTTGCTTCATTTCCCTGCCAGTAGATCAGATTGCTCACCGCATCCATACGCAGACCGTCAAAATGATACTCTGCTAACCAGTACGCTGCCGCAGACTGCAGGAAGCTTCGCACTTCTCCTCTAGAATGCATAAAATTGCAACTTCCCCACTCGCTGTATCCCACGTCCTGATTCGGATACTCATACAAAGCAGAACCATCATAATTCCACAGCGCATAGGCATCCACCGCAAAATGTACCGGTACAAAATCCATCAGTACACCGATCTTGTGCTTATGACAGGCATTGACAAAATACCGCAGATCATCCGGTGTTCCGTAACGGGAGGTCGGCGCAAAAAATCCGGTATTCTGATAGCCCCAGGATTCATCACAGGGATGCTCGCTCAACGGCATCAGTTCCACATAATTGTAGCCATTTTCATTCAGATACGGGATCAGCAGATCCGCCATCTCGCGATAAGTGTACCATCCGGTCGGATCTTCATCGTCTTTCTTTCTCCAGGAACCAAAATGGATCTCATAAATATTTAACGGCGCATCCTTCTGTACCGACCGCTTTTTCATCCATTCCGCATCTGTAAAATGATAATCTGTCGTATCATAAATAATAGACGCATTGTTCGGGCGCAGTTCCGAATAAAATCCATACGGATCGCAGTGATCAATGCAGCTTCCGTCTGCCCCATAAATCTTGTATTTATACATCATGCCCTTTTCGGCATTTTCCACATAACATTCCCAGAAATTTCCATCGTGCACCTTCTGCATCGGTGTCTCCTGCCAGCCATTAAACTCGCCGATCAGTGAAATTCTCTGTGCATTCGGTGCAAATGTCCGAAAAACCGTTCCTCTCTCACAGGCATGCGCGCCCAGAAAACGGTACGCCTCAAATTCTTTTCCCGTATAAAATCCATAAAAATCCATATGCTCTCTCCCTCTTATTTTTCTCGTATATAGAATTGCTTTATCTTTTTCCAAAATTCAGTTCCAATTAACACTCCCACTTCCATCAAAACACTTCTATATAAAAACAATGATATTTTTTCATATCAGTAGTTTAATTAATCAACTGTGGTTGTTTTTCTATGCTAATACTATTATAATTATAAATAACAAGAACATACTTGAACAGAAACAGCTTTTTTAATTCGTCGGAAAACCAACGATTTTTTATAATTGTCGAAAAAGTCAATTCTACAAACATAAAAAAATCAATTCCGCAAACATTTATGAAAGTTTGAAATTGACTAACACCATTAGTTGAGCAGTCTCGGAAACTATTGATTAAAAGCTGTATGATTTATGCAGCAAACTATC
>CAVKTR010000045.1:16482-24293 GCA_963659325.1 Dysosmobacter segnis | reverse complement strand
AATCAGAGTGCCTTTCTTTACAACCACTACACCATCGGCATTTTTAATATCGTCTCCCGCATACAGAGCGAAAATACCGCCTTTCAGTGGTTTCCTGGTGTCTTTATCCTGTTTTACTACGGAAACATCTGCTTTCTGTCGCTCGTTGTTAAAAGTCACATCTGCAAACACAACTTCTTTATTCTGTCCGGCATAAGTCAGAGTCACTGACTTTTCTTCGCTGCCATTATAGAAATTGTCCGGCGCTTTTGCTTCTTTCACCACATAGGTTCCAAGATGCAGGTTCTTCAGTGTGACAGAACCATTCTCTCCCGTAGTCAGATTCTCTTTTACCAGGTCACCTTTGCTGTACACTTTTGTGCCATAAGCCGTTACAATATCTGCTCCGGCATACACGTTATATACTGCATTTTTCTGTCTGCGGTTTTCATACTGAAATACCGTTCCATTTTCACTGACATCTGCTCCTGTCAGAACCTGTCCTTCTTTATAAATGGTAAGCTCAGCCAGCTGCTCCTTATTTTCCACGGTTACCGATGAAGTCTTACTTGCTACCAGTTTTACATTTGTTGCCGTTGCATTTACTACATACCCCTGTGGTGCTGTGATTTCTTTCAGATAAACGGTATCCTGTGTCTTGATGATCGTAACAGAGGATTTTCCGTTCTTATCTGTTGCAGGCATCTGAGTAATCAGCTTTGTACAAGCCTCATCGCTGTAAACGTCAAATATTGCACCTGCAAGATTAACATCAACTGCATCGTCTTTCTTTACGATTTCGATCGCAGCCTGTTCAATCCAGGATACCTTTAAGCTTACATATTTTTCATCAGCAACACCTTCTCCAAACACAAATGCCAGATCCTGAACACTTGCATTCGTAGTCAGTTTATATGCGGAATAATCTTTTGTAATACTTCCCTTCATTTTTGCAGAAAAAGTATCACTTACATCTCTTGTCTGTGTCAGAGGCGCTGAGAGATAAAACGTGGTTCCTCCTCCAATTGTTACGCTTGCACCTGCCGCACTTACATTTCCAGTAGATACATTATGGAGCTTTACTCCTTTTGGTAAGTCCATTGTGATTTTCTGCAGGGAAGATGCGTTGAACTGAATGTTCTCCGTTCTCTGGACATTTCCATCTACATAAGCTTTTACATCCGGTTTCGAGAATGACATCGCTACATCTGGTATTTCCGGCTTATTCACACAATAATTATAGAGTTCTTTTGCCAAAGTCTCTCCTGTAGCATTTGTTCCGTAAAAAGCATCACTGCTTCCGTTGGCATAGGATGCAGCCATGTGAATAATGATAAATCTTTTTCCTTCTGAAAAATCCGTGTGTTTATTCGCAAAAAAGCTCTCTGAACCTGCAGCATCTGTGCCGTAATAACACACTTTTGCTAACGCCTGATTGTCTCCAATCTTTGTGATTGTATAATTTCCAGATCCAGGTCCTGGCTTAGCTGGCTGTACACAATACGCAATTGCTCTGACGCTTCCGTAGCTGATATAGTACGGCTCTGTCAGATAGGTTCCAAGATTATAATCTGCATATCTATACAGTGGTCCTTTTTCAATTGTTACCTGCTGTGTACTTCTTGCTGCATAAGCCGAAACTGCATCAAATGTTGCAATCTCTCCCTCTTCCATAGCTTCAAGATCCACGCCTTCTTCTCCTGCCTGTTCCAAAACATCATGAAGTTCTAACCCTGATTCTTCATCATAGGTATCCTGATTCTGTGCCTGCTCTACCAAATCATCAAATTCATCAGCGTCAATATCGGTAATCTCCGAGTCTGCTTCGGAATCCTCCGCTTCCTCTGTCTGCTGTTCACTGCCAGCTGTTTCGGATTCGGTCACTGCTTCACTTCCTGCCGCCCCTGTCTGCGTTTCTGTTTCTTTCTCACGCACAATCAGGTTTCGGCTGATCTGGTACTTCGGATGCTCCTGATTTACCGGTTCCACATAATAGACCGCTTTGTAAGTGTCCGCATGGTCTGTAGTAAAATCCTCATTCTTTTCATTCTTCGCTTCCTCGAAAGTGACTTTCACCTTGTTATCATCCTTGATCTCCAGTCCGGTATAATCGGACTCTGCGTCGAATACACTGCCCATTTCGATCTCGTAATCTTTGGCATTCACCACCTCATCTTCATCCAGAAGATCTTTTACTTCTTCATAAAGTGGAGGTTTTTCTTCCGTCTGAATCTCTGACGCATATGCTGTCATCGGAGATAACACCGTGCTCAAAAGTGTCATGCCTGCCAGCAAGCCGGATACAACTTTTCTAAAATTACCTTTTCTCTTCATGCTAAGGTCCTCTCTTTCATATATTTGTATTGCAAAACAGACAGCCCGAAAGCTGCCTGCAATACACGATTTATCGTTGTGGAAAAATCAGGTTGAATTTTACATTTCCCGCTCCGGGATCAACCATTTCCACGATTGCTTCATACGGTTTCCCTGTTTTTCTTGATACCAGATCCTTATAATGGATTTTGCCTTTGGACAGGAATTTTTTTGCCGTGGCTTTATCCATCTTTTTCCCCTGGCTCTCCAGAAACTTGTCATTCTTCCATAAAGTAAAGGCACAGTTGCAGTCAGAGCAGAAAAAGCTTACTTTTCCTTCACGTACATCAGCCCCACATCTGGGGCATTTTCCGACCACTTCTCCGTTTGCTTTTCCATGAAACTGTGTTTTCTTTTCTTCCGAAATCCCCTGATATCTTGAAACCAGTTCCTGCATTAAATCCGTAATCCCATTTAGAAAATCATCTGCCGTTTCTGTATTTTGGGCAATGTGGTTCAGTGCCATTTCCCACTCTGCTGTCATCTTCGGCGATTTAATCTCATCAGGCAGGACAGTGATCAGAACATTTCCATCATCTGTCGGGATCAGATTTTTCTTTTCCCTTTTCACAAAGCCAGACTGAATCAGTTTTTCAATGATTGCTGCCCTTGTTGCCGGTGTGCCAAGTCCTTTCTTTTCTGTATCTTCGGTCAGCTCTTCATTCCCTGCACGTTCCATTGCAGAAAGCAGGGTATCTTCTGTGTACTGTTTCGGTGGCTGTGTAAAATGCTCCGATACAAAAGAATCACAGGGACCATAATGCTTACCTGCCCAGATATCCAGCTCCGGTTCTTCTTTCTCACTCTTTACTCCAAAGAACTGTTTCAATTTATTTTCGATCGCCTTGAATCCTTCCTGCTTTGTTTTCTTTGCTGTGAGATAAAACGTATGATAATTACAGGTAATCTGGCATTTATGGCTCTCATAAATATAAGGATCTGCGGTTGCTGTCAGTACCCTGGCACTGATCAGATACAAAATCTTGCGGTTTCGTTCTTTCAGCTCACCAATATCTGTCTTTGCTACTTCCATGGTCGGAATAATTGCATGATGGTCAGATACCTTTTTGGAATTTAAGACCTTTTTCACATCCGGCTGATATTCCAGACCTCCTGCATAAGGCATTTTTCCAAGAAGCATCTGGATCAGCTTTTCTGTGCTTTCTCCCATCTCATCGGTCAGATACTGGCTGTCTGTTCTCGGATAAGTGACCAGCTTCTGCTCATACATTTCCTGTACCGCATCCAGCGTCTGCTGTGCGGTATAACCAAACATTCGATTGGCTTCCCTCTGCAGGGTTGTCAGATCATAGAGTTTTGGAGGGCGAACTGTTTTCTCTTTCACATCATCCTTCTCCACCTCGCACATACGCTCTACGCAATCAGACGCAATCTTTTCGGCATCTTCCTTTTTCTGAAAATGTTCCGTAACCGCATCCATATCATCAAATTTAATGTGAGCCACATAGTATTTTTCTTTGGTAAACTCTTTGATTTTCTGATTCCGGTCTACGATCATAGCAAGTGTCGGTGTCTGTACTCTCCCGACTTTCAGGTTCTGGTTATACAGAACGGAAAAAAGACGACTCGCATTGATTCCCACCAGCCAGTCTGCCTTTGCCCTGCAAAGTGCTGACTGATAGAGACTGTCATAACACGAACCGTCTTTTAATGACTCAAATCCCTCTTTAATTGCCTGTTCCTCCATGGAAGAGATCCACAGTCGTTTCATTGGCTTTCTACATCCTGCCTGCTCATATACCAGACGAAAGATCAGTTCACCTTCCCGCCCGGCATCTGTGGCACAGATTACTTCATCTACTTCTGAATCTCTCATCAGCTTCTTTAAGATTCCAAACTGCTTCTTTGTGCCATCCAGTACCTTGTGCTTCCACTGTTCCGGCACAATCGGCAAGTCCTCATATCTCCATTTTCTGTACTTTTCATCATATTCTGATGCATCGCACAATCCAACCAGATGTCCAACGCACCAGGAAACGATATAACCGTTTCCCTCCACGTAGCCATCTTTTCTTGTTCTGGCTCCAAGCACGGAAGCCAGTGCCATCGCAACCGATGGCTTTTCTGCAATCACTAATTTCATTTACTCCTGCTCCTCTTCTTCATCTTCCAATACAGTATCATCAAAATCTTCTTCTCTCAAAATTTCCGGCTCTGTGCTCTCTTCCTGCTCATCTGCATCGTCTACTTCCCGTTTTTCTGATTCAGAATCCTCGGATTCCTCGGATTCCTCTTCATCGTCCTCCATCTCATCTTCATCATCATACTCATGTTTCGGTTTGTAAACCTTCAGATAATAGCCACCTGCCGCAGCTCCGACAGCCACCAGTGCAATCAGAAGATAAGTTCCTACCGGACTTTTATCTTCCGGCATCTGCACTTCTTCCTCTTCCTTTTCTTGCTCTTCTGTATCTGTGGTTTCCGGCTTTTCTTCTTCCGTCTGTTTCTCTGGTTCTGCATAGACTGTATCTACTTCCGGAAGTGTCACCGAATCAGAAAGTGTGAAATTCATCAGGTCTTTTTCACTGACCTCAGTAAGAAAATACACATTGTCCTGCGATTTTGAATTATCAATGATCAGGTAAAAGATTTTTCCACTCTTTGTTGAAATGGTATAAAACTCTTTTGTTCCTTCCGTTGCTGTCTTCGTGACGGTATCGGCTGTCTCACCCTCCTGGGCAAGTTGCTCTTCAATACCTGTTACCGTCCGCTCATCTACAGTTCCTTTTGCATCTGTCGGCTCGGATGCCTGTGCATCCTGCGGAAGCGGTGAAGTAGTTGTCTCCTCCATGCCTGTTGTATCTGCACTGGTCGTTGTTGTCATTGCACCATTGCTGTCACTGGAAGTTTTCTGCTTTTCTGCCTGCTTCTTCGCCCATTCATAATAGGGATTCTGCAGCACATACTTTTCAGAAGTATTCCCCGCTCCATCCGTAGCTGTAATCTCAATCTGCTTTGTCGTAAAATCTTTCTGTGTCAGCTGTACTCTCAGCTTTCCATCTGTCAGATCTGTGTAGGTAGTACCATTCACAGTAATTGCTGAAATGCCAGATACCGTATCATTTCCCTGAATAGTCAGCACGCCATCTGTCAGTGAAGCGGAAAGTGTCGGTTTTTCCGTGTCATAACACTTGATAGAACGGTTCTGCTCATAAGCCCTTCCTTCTCCATCGGTCACACGGACATATATCGTCTGATTTCCGGTAATAGAAATGCTTCCGCTTCCGGTTACATCCTGCCAGCTTCCATCTTTTCCAGCTTTCGCTTCGATCTTAGATACGGTAAATCCTTCTGGCATATGGCTGGTATCTACCGTAATTGATACGGTTGTCTCTCCCTGTTTCCACCCATCCGGTTTTTCAATCGTGATCGCCGGTGTTGTATTCTCTGCCGCATATACGCTCTGCATCTGTAACATAGGTGATGCCAGACAAAGAATAGTCGTTGCCGCAAGCAGTCCTTTTTTCACACTGTTTTTAGATCTCTTCTGTTTCATCTTCTCTAAATTCATCATCAGACTTTGTTTCCTCCTTCTGTATTTCTACCCTGCCGGGCAGTTCTGTTTTCATTCTCTGTTTAAAAGCTTCCAGTTCCGGAATACTCATATCCATTGCACGGATAATTTTTACAATCTCCAGATTCTCCGCTTCTGTTTTTGCAATCTCCGCAGCCTTGAAACGCTTTAAATCTGCTTCATATCTGGCTTTGGAGGCTTCCATTTTCTCTTTGGCTTTCTCATAATCTGCCGTTGCTTTTTCAAGACTTTTCACCGGTTCTCCTTTCCGGACGGCTGATACAGCCGCCCTTTTTTCTTACCATCGTCCAAATCCATAGAAATGGCTCTGCCAGTATGGGGAATTGATGGACGTATACTGCACCGGATGCCCGCAATGGATCATCTGTCCATTGCCCACATAGATTCCGATATGCGTTACCGGCTCCCCTGCATCGTAAGTTCCGGTAAAGAAGATTAGATCTCCCGGCTGTGCTTCTGACTGGGATACTGGCGTACAAATGTTGTACAGTCCCTGTGCAGTCAGCCTTCCGGTATTTCTTACCCCGGAATGAACCAGACAGTAGCTGACAAATCCAGAACAATCGAATCCACTTGGGGAATATCCACCCCACACATACGGAATCCCAAGATATTTTGCCGCCTCTTCCAGTAATCGCTGTGCCGCTTCACTGGTGTATTCATTGCCACCAAAAACAGAACCTTCTCCTGTCTCCAGATAAAAGATCGGGTTCAGCCGCTCTCCATTTTTCAACAGTTCAATATGAAGATGACTTCCTGTAGAATTTCCAGTGTTTCCTACCAGACCAATCTCATCACCCTTGGTAACGAATGCTCCTGCAGATACGTTCCGACTGCTAAGGTGTGCATAACGAAGCTCATAACCTTTGCTGTCTTTGATAATGACGTAATTTCCATAGCTGTCATTGTAAGCAGAAGTCGTAACCGTTCCTGTCAGTCCTGCCATCACTTTTGTTCCTTCCGGTGCACCGATATCCATACCATTGTGTAACTGGTTCTCTCCGGAAATCGGGTGAATCCGATAACCATAGTAGCTTGTTACACTGGAATACCAGTTAAAATCAACCGGTGTTGCAAACATCTGCAAGTTGCCTTTTGTATCGTTATAGGCACTGAACAGTTCTTTCTGGAAAAATCCAAGTCTTTCCTGACAGATTGACATCAGGTTACCGCTGTTCAAGGTTACATTCAGTACATCAATATCCCTGGTTCTGGTCACTTCCACTTCATTGCTTCCGTTGTCATCTGCCAGATAGCACTCCCATGTCTGGTGTCCATGAGCGGATGCTGCCGCATGATTATCATAGTAAACATCAAACTGCACTCCATATCTTGCAAAAGCTCCGGTATCTTCTACCGTGTACTCCACCCCATTCATCACGACTTTTGTTCCGATTGGCACGAACGGATCAGACGCATCTACCGCAATAGTATGATTTGCTGTCGGATATACACCACTTGCAGTCGGTCCACCGCTCCAGATGCCACAGCAAATCGGACAGTTACAATACCCACTGGTCACAACCTGTCCCAAGGATTCACCTACCCTTACTGTCGTTGTTTCTGTCACCGTTTCGTTGACCGCCTCTGTTTCCAGATGATACTGTAAAGCAAACAGAGCATCCAGCTCCGGCTTCACCTGTTCAAACGTAAACTCCTCATATTTTGCAGACAGGTAACTGATCAAGATAAACGGATCATGCTCTATCGGACCGATATCATAACGGTACTCATCATGCCCCGGTTCTTCCGATTCCATGTTGTTGATCCGCTCCTGCAGGTTTGCTTCCAGCTGTGTGTAATACAGCTCCGCTTCCCTGATAGCCTGGTCTGAGGACAGATAACTGGTTCCGGTATAAGTGATCAGATTCTGGATAAATACAGAAGAACAGGACGTAACGCT
>CAVKTR010000045.1:13390-15899 GCA_963659325.1 Dysosmobacter segnis | reverse complement strand
GCTTCCTCATAAGAAAATTTTCTGGCTTGTTCCTTCTGCTTCTGATGACGGAAATTCACGCCATCACCGTCCATCCGGTTCAGCCTGTCCTCTTCCTTATCGCTCTTTAAGGAATCTGTTGTTTCCTCATAAGCAAATTTCAGACGCTGTTTCTGTTTTGGTTTCTTACTGCCACCGGTCTGCTTTCTCCGGCTGTCCCCTCTAGTTTCAGAAAGATCTGCTCTCTTTTCTCTTAATCTGCCAGATGAACTCTCTTTAGCAACCTCCGACATTCTGGATTCTTTTTCAGCTTCTGCACGAATCCTTTTCCGGTTTTGCTGTTTTCTGCTCTGCCCGAACTCCTCACTCTGCTTCTCTGTCCGCATCAGCTCCGGTGCGTCCCTGGATTTTTGCACAGAAGGACGGATCTTTTTCCCACGCCGTTCGGACTGGGTAGGCGACTTATCCACAAGGCTTACTTCTTCCTCCTGATTTCTTCCCATCTGCACATCACTTGCACGGTTGCTGACACGAACAGAAGATTTTTCTGTCAGGTTTTTTTCTACCAGACCATCCCTGGTCATTTTCTGGACTTTCTTATCCCTGACTTTCATTCTCTGTTCTGCCACTGCTTACTCCTCCCTCTTCGGATACCCTTTCCCTGCCTGTAGTAAACAGAGAAAAACGATGCCAAACACAGCACCGCCACCGAAAGTCAATACATATGAAATTGTTCGTAACATTGTTTTACTCCTTTGCTTTATCCCACATCAGAAGTTTCCTCCAAACGTGTTGTCATGATCTTATAGAGAGAATTCTTCGGGAATCTGTCTACGAATGGAATAATGACATTTCCATAGAACAGAAGTCCTTCGCCCTCATTACTGTTGGTTACATAGGACAGCTGGGTTGGTGAAATATTCAGCTGTTTTGCCAGGATCTGCCGGTCACCGGATGCCTGGTTGAGCATATAGATAAAATCCGAGTTTTCAAAAATATTTGCGATTTCTCGGGAAGCAAGTAAATCCTTGATATTCTGGGTGATTCCAGTCGGAATACCACCCCATTTACGGAACCTCTTCCAAATCTCCACACTATAGGCTGCAGTCTGTTCTTCTTTTAAGAGAAGGTGGAACTCATCCACATAATATCTAGTGGATTTATGGGCGGAACGGTTCATCGTAACCCTGTTCCAGACCTGGTCCTGGATCACAAGCATCCCAATCTTTTTCAGCTGTTTTCCAAGTTCCTTGATATCAAAACATACAATACGGTTATTGATATCCACGTTTGTCTGATGGTTAAATACATTCAATGATCCTGTGACGTAAATCTCCAGTGAAGTTGCCAGCCGCTGTGCTTCCGGCTCTTCCTGTTTTCTCAGAAGGTTATATAAATCTTCCAGGATTGGCATCTTCTCCGGCACTGGATCGGCAAGATATTCCTGATATACTAACCGTACACAACGGTCAATAATTGTTTTTTCCACCGGTTCCAATCCATTTTTCCCGCCAACGATCAGTTCGCACAGGGACAGGATAAAATCGGCTTTTAATGACAACGGATTATCTTCCTCAGAATAGTTCAGGTTCAGATCCATCGGATTGATATACTGATTGGATATTGGAGAAACCCGTACCACCTGTCCGTGCAGTGCCTGCACCAGTGAAGAATACTCATTTTCAGGATCGCAGACGATGATATCGTCTTCCGTGATCAGAAAACAGTTCGTGATTTCCCTCTTTGCCGAGAACGACTTACCAGAACCAGGTGTCCCAAGAATCAGTCCATTCGGGTTCTTCAGACGTTTCCGATCAACCATAATCATATTGTTGGATAATGCATTCAGTCCATAATAAAGAGCCTCCCCTTCCTGAAACAGTTCCTGTGTCGTAAATGGCACAAAGATTGCTGTTGACGATGTGGTAAGCCCTCTCTGAATTTCAATACGATTGACTCCCAGTGGAATACAGGACATCAGCGCTGCTTCCTGCTGATAATCCAGCTGTTTTAAGGAACAGTTATATTTCTGTGCGATTCCCTGCACCTGGAAGATATTATTGTCCAGCTTCTGTCGTTTCTTTGCAGTATTCATCACCAGAACTGTCACAAGAAACATTCTCTCGTTCCTGGACTGTAAATCTTCCAGCAGATTCTTTGCTTCTTCCCCATAGGTTACAAGGTCGGAGGGAAGCACATCCATGTCATACCCGGAACGCACCGCCCGTTTCTGCTCTTCAATTTTCATCTTGTCCAGGTCTGAAATCTTGCTCTTGATCATCTTGATCGCAGAACTCTGGTCAATAGACTGGATATGAATATTGACGTTGATGCTGTCATCCACATCCAGGAAATCTGCAAGCATCCGGTCGGTCAACTCCGGTGCCAGGATCTGCAGATAACTTACGCTTCCCATGGTCTTTCCCATCAAAAATGTCTGATTCTTGGAAAAGTTAAAGGAAGTCGGTGCAATAAAGTCTTTGGTCTTTAATCCTGTTTCCGGCAGCATCTTGTACTGGAACTTAAATGG
>CAVKTR010000045.1:0-12825 GCA_963659325.1 Dysosmobacter segnis | reverse complement strand
TTCCTACGCTTTTCCTTTTCTCTTTCTTTTCGGCTGCTTTTGTTTCTTCTTTCCTGACGGTTTCTTTTTTCCGCCAGGGACAGACGCTCCTGCTGAGCCTCCTGCTTTGTCTTTTTTGCCATCCGGCACACCCTCCTTTTTTACAAGGGTGGAAATCTCCTGATAAAAATTTTCTGTCTTATATGGTCTGACCGCCGGACAGATAAACTTCTGACGGATGATATTTCCCACCACTTTTTCAAAGGGAAGTCCGTCTTTTTCATACATTGCCATAAAGAAAAACGGTAACATGATTGTCACCATAAGAATGGCTGCAATACTGGAACCGATTGGTTTTCTCATGAACAGATAAAACGGAATCCCCACAACTGCGGCAAGTGAAAAGAAAATCAGCTGCCGCTTTGTCAGATTTAAAGCTACTTTTGTCTTGACCTTGGTAAGGTCTTTTGGTACTGGTACATACGCCATGGTATGCTCTCCTTTCTTCGCCACTAATGGGCATTGAATATTGATTTGCTAAGGCTTCCGGTCTTGAATAACGAAAATGCAAGAATCACGGTATACGCCGCCACTGAAAACATTGCTGCATGAAGGTCACTGGATATGGTCATTGCATTGACCAGAACTGCGTAAATTCCCACGCATACCATCATGAAGAATCCCTGAAATGCCAGGGCGAACAAGCCTTTTAGATAGTTGTTTCCGATATTGCCCCACTCCTTATTGGTCATGGTGGCAAACGGAATCGGTGCTATGGAAGTGTAAAGGTAAATCTCGATCATCCTGCCATACAAAATCACCGTAATGATAATAGACAGAATCTGCATGGTAATACTGATCAACATCGTTTCCATGGATAACAGGAACAAATCCCCCAACTCCATATCCTCCAGTGCATCCACAATCCTTGCGACTGCTTCCGATGCATCTACTGCTGTGTTCCCGGAGATCACCCCGGCGGCATTGTTGACCACATGCTGGCCAACATCAAAGACCGCCATCGTGATATTGAACGTATTTGTCACCAGATAAATGGCTACATACGCCTTGAAGATCCAGAGGAAAATGTTGTAAGTCTCAAATTCATGGAAATTGTTTTTCTGCGTTACCATCGTAATCAGCTCATAGCACAGGACAAAGGTGATAATCAGTCCCGCAATGGGGACAATCACTGTCTGGGAAATGTTCTGGATCAGATTAAAAATCCCTGCATTCCATCCCTGCGGTGTCTGTCCCACCTGCCCGGCTATGGTTCCCACCTGCTCATTGACATACGAGAACATGGTATTCAGGCTGGACTTGATCAGCCCGATCAGGATATCCTTTATCGCTTCCGTAATTCTCTCAATGATGGTGTTCATCTACCACTCCTTTTAAGAGAACAGGGTTGCCAGCTGTGGAATCAGGGTAGTTCCCAGCAGCATGATTCCGGCACCAGCCATCAGCTGTTTGATGCCCTGGCTCTTGGCTCCGGGATTGTCGTTACCATATCCCTCCAGAAGGTTTACGACACCCCATACGCCAAGACCTGCGCCGATTGCGACTACAAGAGTTTTTAAAGTTGTAATTGCACTGCTAAAAAATGCCATACATATTCACCAAAACTGACTTTCTTTCGGGTGTTTACGGGAATGAAAAACGCCGGCTATAAAGCTGGCGCACCCAGTGTCAGTTATTCCTTTCCTCATTATTTTTCGTTCATTCCCAAAGTTTCTTCGACAAGTCCACCTGGATCACCTCCACCTCATCACCGGATTTCGGTGTGTACTGCGGATTTAACTCTTTCTCTACTTTGTACCGGTTTTTCTCGTTTTCATCTGCAAGAAGCCGGTAGTTTTTGTGTTTTGTGATATCATATTTGTCTGAGAAAAATGGTCTGGCTCCACGAATCTGCAGGATACATTTCCCGCCATCCATAACTGCGATCTCATCTTCTGTCATCAGCTGTTTGCCTGTTTTCTGGTAATTCAATCCAAAGGATTTCTGATTACTCCTCGTCTCCGAAGTGTTATACAAGTCAATGGTTTCCTTACCAAGAAGCTCGCTCATTTCCTTTAAGGTGGTTTTCTCTTTGCCACCAAGGAAAAGTGTAGTATCACAGTTGCCCAGAATGGTATCTGCACTATCCTTATACATTGCCTTTAACTGACTCTGTGACTGCAAAATAATAGAAGCTGAGATTTCCCTGCTTCGGATGGTTGCAATCAGCTTGTCAAACTGTGGAATCTGCCCGATGTTGGCAAACTCATCAGCAATAACACGCACATGCACCGGAAGTCTTCCGCCATATACATCGTCTGCCTTATCACAAAGCAGATTGAAAAGCTGGGACTGTAACATGGCAATCACAAAATTGAATGTGGTATCCGTATCGGACATAATCAGAAACAAGGCTGTTTTCCTGTCTCCGATCTTATCCAGTTCCATTTCATCGTAAGACATGATCTCACGGAGTTCTGCGATATCGAATGGTGCAAGTCTGGCTCCACAGGATATCAAAATACTTTTTGCTGTCTTTCCAGCCGCCATTTTGTATTTTTTATACTGTCTGACCGCAAAGTGCTGCGGATCTCTTCCTTCCAATTCCTGGAACATCATATCCACCGGGTTCTGGTAAGTTTCATCCTCTTCACGGGTTTCACTTTCGTTCAGAAGATCCAGAAGCGTATTCAGATTCTTCTCCTCTTCATCACCCTCATACCAGATAAACGCAATCAGTGCTGTGTACAGCAGTTTCTCCGCCTTCACCCAGAAATCCTCGGAAGATTTTTCACCTTCTCCTTTGGTATTGGCAATGATTGTCGTCACCAGTTTCAGGATATCTTTTTCAGACCGTATATAAGCAAACGGATTGTAATGAAGGGATTTAGAAAAGTTAATGGTATTCAAAACCTTAATCACATAAGGCTCATGCACCACTTTTCCAGATTTGTCTTTGATGACATTTCCAACTTTATCCCTCTTCGGCGGTCCCTTTGCCAACATCTTCCCGCACTCCTCGATCAGAGTGCCCTTGGGATCTGTAATGACCATGGAACAGTTCATCTGCATGACCGACGGTTTTACGAAAAAACGTGTCTTACCGGAACCACTGCCGCCAATGACCACAATATTTTTATTTCTTGCATACTTCGGCTGCTTCGGTCTGCTCTCCATCGTCAGTGCTTCTGTTGCTGTCAGTGGAATGTTCATCCATGGATCTTCCGACATATAAGGCTTGATATCCTCTGCGGTTCCCCATCTGGCTGAACCATACTCGATTCCTTTCCGAAGTTTCTTTGCATCTGCCTGTTTCTGCCAGACCAACACTTTCAGAACGACTGCAACAACAATTCCTGCCAGCAGATCTTTCCAATTATTACTTAACACAAAACTAGCAAAAATCCGGTCTGCATGTTCCATTGCATATAAAAGTTTGTTCCCCATATCTTCTCCCGGACTGTTCCGGTAAAGAAAAAATGCCCGGTCTGCATAGAAAGCAGCCAGAGCATACGGGAGATTGGTAAGAACCAGTTTCTTTTTATCCAGGGCGGACAGCCTGACCCCGATTTTATTCTTCCACTTCTGCATCAAAGGTTTGCCGATTTGTTTCTTCATCGGCTTTGCTCCTGATGCCGGTTCTTTACCTTGTCCTTCGTCTTCTTTGGCATCATTGCCCGGTAAGCTGCCAGACGCTTATGAATCGAAGGTTTATTCGCTTTTTGAATCTGTTTCTGGGAAAACTCACGGAAAGCAGCATTGAGGGCATCCTGATCACGTCCCTTGAAAAATACCAGATAAACTGGCGGCTCTTTGCTCTTATCTTTTTTCAGAGCATAGTTAATCCCGTATTTTCTGGCATAGCGTTCAAAGGACTTGATATTTTTATTCGTGATCTCGATATTGACCATCCCGGCATTCTGCTTTGCCAGCTCTTTTACCGTGACCTTTCCCTGTTTCGGCTGATTTTTCTGTGCTTTCTTCTCTACCGACTTCTGCTTATGATGCCGCAGATACGCAGCAAGAACCTTTCTCAACAGGTCTGCTGTGATTTTGGTAGTCCGAATACAGAACGTGACCGTTTTCTGAGTTACCTCTTCCTGCATGACTTTTCCCTCCTTTCAGCGACTTAACTGCTGTCCAGGTCTGTAATCATGGCAATCACCCCCTTTTCAAAGGAAAAGGACAGATTAACCAGTAATCAGGTTCTGCACCTGTACGAGTTTTTCTGTCCCTTCCTCTTTTCTCCTGTCTTCCGCACCACAAAAGATGGGAACACACATTTCAAGTATTCTACTGTAAATACGCTGATGAGCAGTATCCATGTCTGTAGATTTCATTTCAGCCAATCCAAGATTTGTTGTTACAATCAACGGAAGCATTTTACAATAGCGGCTGTCTATCACGTTATAGACCTGCTCCAAAGCGAACTCGGAGTTTCGCTCTATTCCCAGATCGTCAATAATCAGTAGCGGATAATCCACAAGATTTTGTATAATCTGGTTCTTATCTGCCTGATAGTTGGTCATTTCATTTAAGATTCTGGAAAAGTTTGTCATCATGACACGTTCTCCCTGTTCCAGAAGTGCATTTGCAATACAGCCGGCAAAGAAACTCTTCCCTGTCCCGACCGGTCCCATCAAAAGCAGTCCCACATTTTTTTGCTTCATATCTGCCCAGTTTTCTACATACTGTTTGGCGATCATAATCTTCTGGTTACTTCCATTATCATTTTCAAATCTCCATTCCCAGAATCTTCTTTCCCGAAGTCCGACTGACTTTCTCTGATAAAGCAGCCTCTGTGCTTCTTCCCGCTGCATCTTCTCATCCAGTTCCTGTCTGGCTTTCACTTCACATTCACACAGACAGGAAACTACATGCTCAAATCCCATCAGATTGACTTTCATCTGCTTTCTTTTTCCACAAATACCGCAATGAAGGCATCCATCTTCGTCCAGATAATCTGCTGTTACCCCATTTACCATCACAGACTCTCTCCTTCCTGAAATTCATATTTTTCCATTCCTGTCCCAGTTCCATCCCGTTCAGCCCAGAGACAGATTGTTGCAAAATGGTTCTGATACTCTTTTCCACTGGATTTCATATAAACAGAAAGATGATCAATCCGTTTCTGGTAGTCCCACGGAAATAAAGTCATCAACTCTTGCAGTTCCGTTTCCGACAGAACAACATTTTTGAATCTCCCATACTGACTAAAATTTTCTTTCAAAGCGTGAGTGTTGCTCTTACTCTTATCAGTATGATTCTTTTCTGTCTTATTTATCTTAGTATTACTTCCTTCCAGATTCTTGCAGTCCGGACTTCTATTTTTTTGCTGCCCGGACTTCCAATTTCTTGCTATCCGGATTTCCAACTCCTTGCTATCCGGACTTCCAGTTTCTTGCAATCCAGAATGAAAATATCTGTCTGGCTTTCCCCTGATCCGTTTCACAAAATTTTTCACATATATGACAGATGGACGGTTATTTCCCTGCCGGTACCGTTCAATCAGTCCAATTCCATGCACACTGTCAAGTTCATAAAGGAGCTTTGTTACAGTCGTATGGGACATCCGCAAAAGATCCTGCAGTTCTGCAATCGTATAAATGATATAGACATAACCATCACTGTCAATCCAGCCATTTTTCTTGGATAGGCTGATTCGATCAAGCAGGATTCCGTAAAGGAGCTTTGCGTCTGTGGACAGACTTACAAACTCTTTTTCTGTGAACAGAGCTTTTGGTATCCGAAAAAAAGAAAACTGGTCAGATTCTTCTGCTCTGAAATATTCAAAATCTGCCATAACTTATTTCCTATTCTTCGGCTTCGTTTTCTTCATAACGTGAATCATACAAAGCATAATCGAATCCCTCCATAAAATCCTCCAGATACATTTTTTTTAACTTCTTATCTGCCATGCTCATGTCATAAATAAAACTCTTATCATAATCAATAGCGTAAGCAAGTGCTTCCAGGATAATGATATATCTCTTTCTTGAACAGTCTTTATACTGTCTATGAAGATATTGCTGAAGTCTTCTTACTCTTTTAAAATCTTCTTCATTTTCATGCAGATATTTAAATGCAAGGTTCATTCCAAACTCAAAACCAGACGTTGGGAAATCCTCTTCTTCCAGATCCTCAAGATATTCCTGTTCTTCACTTTCTTCACCTTCCATTGGTTCTGAATCATACTCATCCAGATACCCCATATCTACAATAGTTTTCAGAATATCTCTGGATGCTGCCACCATCTTGTCCATGATAATTTCTCTTTCTTCCAGCGGCATATTTGCCATAATTCTATCTAATGTCGTCATTGATTCTTCCTCCATCTCATTTTCATAAATATCGTTGATATAAAAGTGGTTCGCTTTTCCATTATTCGGAATAATTCGCACCAGCTTTCCAACCTGAACCAATTCCTGTACAGCCTGATCTACTCCATATCGGGTCATATTCAGATTTTTCTTCATTTCACTTTTCGGATAGATAACAAACAGATCTCCATTATGATCTACCCAGCCATTCTGTACCGCAAATTTCAAACGATCCAGAAATAAGCTGTATAAAATCTTTGCTGTATTTGACAGATTTTTGTATTTTTCCATCTGGAACAGCACCTTTGGCACCTGCAGACAATCTACCGGCATATACTCCATCTTACTCATTGATTGTTTTCTCCTTCTGTTTGTACAGCACTTCAGCTGAATTGATATTGATTTCCAACATCCCCACGAATACTTGATAATACAGCAGGCATATCTGTTCATCCTCCCTTGCCAGATACAATCCTTCCAGTTCATTGGACGGATGTTTCATTCCATATACTGCCTGACAGATATCATGGATTTTCTCACATTCCGCACTTCTCAGATGCATATCCAAAGTGTGGTTAAATCTCTGCCAGTCATCCAGTTTCTGATTCACTGCCATCATGCACTGAAACAACTCCGCTGCTTCACAAGCAGCAGACAGCACTACATTTTTGTTATTGATACTTCCATCGGCATTTCTCATATGCCCAATCATATATGCCTGATCTACTGAAACCATTTTTCGTCCTCCTCTATCTAAATGGCATTTCCTCTTCCATGCCTTCAGGTATCTCTAAGAACCCTTCCGCATCTTCTGGAAGTGATGGTCTGTCAGCCATTTTTGCACCTGCAAATTCAATCCGGTTTGCATACACCTCAGTGGTGTAAATCTTTTTCCCGGTGTCCTTGTCTTCGTAATTACCCGTGACGATCTCACCTTCCACCATAACTTTGGTTCCCTGCATCAGATAATCTCTGGTAAACTCCGCTTTTTTTGCAAAAGCCTTTACTGGAATAAAACTGACTTCATCGGAATAATTTCTTCTGACTGCCAGAACAAACTTGGCAATCTTATGAAGTCCTCTTTCATTCTCCACCTCGTTGTATCCGGGATTTCTTACCAATCGCCCGGAAATAATTGTTGTATTCATTGGCTTCTACCTCCTACGCCTTCATCGCTTTGTAACAGATGCCGATGCACGGACCACATTTTCCATAAGCACATCCGTAGCATTCATCTTTTTCCAGTTCTTCCTGTCTCATTTCATCTGCAAACATATCCAGAAGAGTGGTATAAATTTGTTTCACTGCCAGGAACTTCTCTTCCGCTTTATCCATCTTCTCTTTGTAAAATGGAATCAATCTACGAAGAATCGGATGGAAACGCTCATTTTCATCATCCCAGGCACAATTTTTCATCATACAGCGTGGCTGTTTCTCATAACTTCCCAGATAATATGGACAGAATGTACAGCCTCTTTCTTTGATAATCTCAACCGGTATCACTGGCATCTGACTTTTGATTTCCTTTGTTACATGCTTGCTCTCAATTCGTTCTCTCATAATGAAGTCCTCCAAAATTTATATTTGCAAAAGGGATTTACCCTGAATTGCCTGTTTTTAGGCACAAAAAAAGAGGCAGACTTACGATTTTTGTTTTCGCAAGCCTGCCTCTTATCAAACTAATATTCTATTTTCCAATGATATACCGAATAAAAACGTATATCGCTCTGATCACATACACTGGAATCATGATGCTTCCGATCAATGCTCCAATGATGACACTTAATGCAGCCATACCAAGTGTTGCTGTGGTATCCATTCCTCTTGGGATTAGAATCAGCCGCATTTTATGTATTCCAAATGGTAATCCGGCAATAAATATCCACCAGAACCAATCTGTCTGGCCACTGACTTTCATAATTGTTTTTGTCATCCAGAACCAGAATACCATAAATGCCAGCGGCAAAATTGATTTTTTAATTACGTCTTCAATCGTCACCTTTTTTCTCCTTCTGTCTGATTCCTTCCGCCACCTCCCGATTAAGGTTTGCTAATATTTCTCTGACCACAGGAGAATCCAATCGAAAAGTTTCCAGATCTTTCTCCGTAAGCTCCCTTCCGTTCGCATCATATCTTCGTACAATTTTTAAAGCCATACTTTCACTTCCTTCCTGCTGATAATCCTAATGCTTTCAGCAAATGTTTAAGCTTCTCTTTTTTCATCCGTTTAACACGTATCTTTTCTATCTTTTTTTGATAGACTTGTATTCTTCTCGCCACATCTTCATTGCTCATGCTTTACCCTCTCTTTCTGCCCAAGATGCCAGAAGCATAAATATAATTTCTTCCATCTGAACCTTTGAATATGTCTCAGGGAAATACTGTTTCAACTTCTTTGCCGGAATTTGCACCTGAACTTTTTCAGTTCTTTCGTCCATACAGATTTGATCAATATCTGAATACGATAGTATCCGTTCCTTTGAAATCTGTTTCAGTTCCCTTGCCTGCTTCATGGATGGTACCATATTGTGATTGTTCATATACTGGAGTAATGTCTGCTGCTCTTCACTTTTCAAATAGGAAATTTCAACTGCTGTATTAAAAGGGAGCTTCTTATCATCTGCCATTTCCAACAAGTCTGGTAGCAATAATGTCAAATGAATATATCTTAAAATTTGTCTGGAACTATCTCCCGTATTCTGACTGACTTCCTCTGCCGCCAACTTCTTGCCAACTTGGCAAGAAGTTAAATCAGATCGCTTGCCCTGCCGCTTTAGTGCCTCATATTTCATCTTATAGGCAAATGCCTTTTCGCTGATCAGCAGTTCTTCTCTCTGAATGTTGGAATCTACCATAATCACTGTGGCTTCATCATCCGTAAGATCTTTGATAATAACCGGCATTTTCTCTAATCCTGCAAGTTCACATGCTCGTTTTCGCCGATGACCTGCTACCAACTCATAACCACCAGACTCTCTCAACCGCACAATGCCAGGAACCAATACGCCGTATTGTATAATGCTTTCTGATAATTCTTCCATTTTCTTATCATCTCTTACTTGAAATGGATGATTCGGAAATGGATGAAGACTTCCGATTGCTATCTCACTAATTCCATTGATTGACTCTTCGTTTGTTCCAAACAATGCATCAAGCGGCTGTAAGGAAACGGGAGTTGCTCTTTTTTTAGATGGCATCTTCTAGCACCTCCTCCGTCACTCTCCGATAAGCCTCTGTTGCTTTGCCTTTCGGATCATAAGAGAAAATACTCTGTCCTTCTCTGACTGCTTCCTTCATTCTGACGGAAAATGGAATATAATTATCAAAGATATGGATTTGATTTCCATATGCATTTCTGAGAAGCTCCATATTATTTCTGGCATCATTCGTATGAGCATCGACCATCGTAAACAAAATACCTCCAACTTGCAGCTTCGGATTGATCTGCTTACGGACCTTGCCGATTGTTTTTAACAGTTGCTGCAACCCTTTGATTGGCAGGTAGGACGCTTCAACCGGAATGAGAATTTCATCCGATGCAGCCAGCGCATTGATCGTAATCATTCCCAATGATGGCATACAATCTATGATGACTGCATCATATTGATCCTTGATACCATATAAAATTTGTTTCAATACATATTCCCTGCTCATTGCATTTACCAACTGTACTTCCGTACCTGCCAGTCCAATGTTAGAACAGATAATGTCTATCCCCTCTGCCTGATGTCTGATATAACAGTCGGAAGGAATATCTTCATCTTTCATTACTGCATCCATAAGAGCTGTTAGTGTTTCATTACTGTCATCACAATCACGATATCCAAATCCTGCGGATACATCAGACTGTGGATCGGCATCAACGATTAACACTTTCATATTCTTTTGTGCTAATCCTACTGCTAAATTAGCTGTACATGCGGACTTTCCAGTTCCCCCTTTTTGGTTTACAATAGAAATAATTCTAGCCATTTTTTCATCACCTTTCAATCAATAAAAATGACCGAATCAGCTAAACAGATTTTTATCCATTACGAGCTAATTCGGTCCTGTTTTCGCTATTAAATTGTAATATCACCACTTTCGTGATACAGTAAAAGCATCTCAGATAAAAGCGAAAATTTTCTTTCATCTGAATAAGGTTTTTATAAAAGATAGGCCTTTCCTTCATAAATTTGTTGATTCGTTGCAAGTTTTTTTCAGGACCAAATCGCCTCAACCCCTGGTATTTACTGGGTTTCCGTTGATTTAGTCTTATTTTATCATCATCATCTCCTATACGCATTCCTGTCCAGTATAGAAGTAGAAATGCCATCCTCGCTTCCGGCTTCTTATCCATCGACGGAATAAACTGCTTAAATTCCTGCTTTGTCCAAAACTCCATATCATCAGCCTTGCTTTTCCCGATACTTCCTGCTTTCCTGCATGGATTATCTTTCAAGTCATAATATCTGACCGCATAATTAAAAAGTGCCGCTAACTGGTTATTAATACTTTTAAGATAAGTCGGTGCGTACCCCTGCTTAATCAATTCATTCTGCCAAGCCCGGATATCTGAAGTCTTAATCTCGCACATCTTTTTCTTTTTAAAATAAGGTGTAACCTTTAAATCAAACACATATCTTTTATTCTTGATTGTGCTTTCTCTAAGCCGGTTCTCCATATCAGTGAAATAAATTTCAACAAAATTCTCAAAGTTAATATCCAAATCTTTTCTCTGCTGTTGCCGGAAGTTACGCTCCCACTCCTCAGCTTCTGCTTTTGTCTTAAAACCTCTTTTGTTCTTTTTATGGCGTATGCCCTGCCAGTCCTCATAATAGAACTGGCTGCGCCATGTTTTACCATCTCTTGTAGCTGGCATATCATCATCTCCTCTCCATTAACCAACTGCCATACCATAAAACTTTTCTTCAAAATACTTTGTAGGTACCTTGCCTGAAATCACTCGATAACCTTTTTCTTTCAATTCATTATTAAGACCACGAATGATTTTGTAAGCATATCCTCTTGATACTCCAAGAATCTGTGCTGCTTCATCTGCTGTTACATACATCTTCATCGTATTCTCCATATTGTGTTCTCCTTCCTGTTTTTATTTTGGTACACTTTTGTGACCTTATTTATCTGTATTATATAGTACACATTTGTGTCTGTCAAGTAATTACATTAAATTTCTATACACAAATGTGTCCCATTGTGATAGAATAGGGGTAACAAATCATAAAGGAGTATTTTTTATGACTACTGGAGAAAAGATTAAATACTTTCGCAATATGCGTGGAATATCGCAGGAAACACTTGGTCAGTTGTCCGGCATAAACTCCGCAACAATAAAGAAATATGAATATGGAATCCGCAATCCAAAGCCTGACCAGCTTTTAAAGATTGCCAATGCACTAGGCATCAGCATTAATATTTTCATGGATTTTGATATAGAAACAGTTTCTGATGTATTATCATTACTGTTTAAACTGGATGATCAGATTGATATGAAATTTGAGGCAGATAAGGACGATGAAGGCAATTTCAAACCTGCTACTGTTAAGCTGTCCTTTAAGAACAACCTCATCAATAAAAAACTCTGTACCTATATGAAAGCTCTGGAAATTCGTGAAAATATGATAAATGCTAAAGATGAATATTCAGAAGAAGAGTATGCTGACAGTTTGCAGCATATCAATGAAAATATCGAAGAAATCAAGCAACATCTGCTTGATGACAATATGGTTGTCAAAAAAGGCACTGACCGCCTTACTGTAAAAATTTTTCCAAATTAGTGAAACCTCTTGAATTATCAGATATAAGATGATAATATCTAATTAAACAGAAAGCACCCACTCCAAAGGTGGATGCTCCGAGTTTAGGTTAATGAATGTCCTTAAGGACACCGCCTATCCTGTGGATCAGACAGGATAGGCATTTTTATTTTCGCTTGTTTCTCTTATCGAGAAAGGCAAGCAACGCTACAATCAAGCTACCAAAGGACATCAACAATGCTAATATCCCAATGAAAATCGAAATGATCTCATAAGCCGTCATCGGCGCCACCTCCCTTCCTATGTATTCCGGTTGCCCGGTATCATAAAACTCGGGAGGCTACCTCTACGCTCCGCTCCGGTCGGCGCTAAACAAGCGTCCCCCGGACGCTTAACGCCCTGTCATGGGTACTTTCCTTAGATAGTATCCTAACATATGAACTGACATTTATGCAAGGAAAATAAACCTTACATCGTATATTCCTAAAATAAAATTAAAATTCGCACATACAAACATTTTACTCTTGCACTGATATTTACTTTTTCAAGTTAGCACAAAGGCAGCTAAATATTATTTCTATTGACACCAATATAATTATTGACATCAAATTACTCTGTACTAGCATTAATACCGCGAAAGAATCTATTAACATATGTGCTACAACACATGGCAAAACACCTTTGGATTTTTCTTTTATTACACCAAACATAAAAGCCTATATTATTCACGGTCATACCGTATGAAGTGGCTGAAAGCCACATAATTACTG
>CAVKTR010000044.1:0-24490 GCA_963659325.1 Dysosmobacter segnis | reverse complement strand
TCTCATCTTACACGAATCTCCATCTTTTTCTTCCACAAATAAGGCAGGCATGATCCACATATATTCTGTAAATCTGCCCGCCTTGTTCATATGCGCTAATACAAATATCCTGCTCTGCCTATAATTTAAACCGGTATCCTACTCCCCAGTTCAGACAGCTTGGCTGGCTGTCGCGCGTATGCGCTTCTACAGACAATCTGGGGAACACAATTATAATTTGAACCGGTATCCTACTCCCCAGATTGTCTCTATGTATTGCGGCTTTGCGGTATTGAACTCAATTTTTTCACGGATTTTTTTGATATGAACCGTCACGGTTGCGATATCACCGATGGACTCCATATCCCAGATTCTGGAAAACAGCTCATCTTTTGTAAATACATGGTTCGGATTCTCTGCAAGGAACGTCAGCAGATCAAATTCCTTTGTCGTAAACTGCTTTTCTTCGTCATTTACCCATACACGGCGGGCTGTTTTGTCAATGCGGATACCACGAATCTCAATAATATCATTTTTCTGTGCGGTGCTGCCGATCAGACGCTCATAACGGGCCAGATGCGCTTTTACACGGGCCACCAGCTCACTCGGAGAAAACGGTTTTGTGATATAATCATCAGCGCCCAGTCCGAGTCCACGGATTTTGTCGATATCGTCTTTTTTTGCAGAAACCATCAGAACCGGTGTGTTTTTCTTCTCACGGATCTTTTTACAGATTTCAAAACCATCGGTGCCCGGCAGCATCAGATCCAGGATAAACATATCAAAATCCTCGTTTAATGCGCGCTCCAGTCCGCTGGTTCCGTCATTTTCTATCTCCACATCAAATCCACTCAACTCCAGATAATCTTTCTCCAGATCTGCAATTGCTTCTTCGTCTTCTACGATCAAAATCTTACTCATTTGGTACCTCCTGATATTTTCGAATGACAAAGTACATGGTCGTACCTGTCTTCTCTTTACTTGTCGCCCATATCTTGCCACCGTGATCTTCAATGATCTTCTTTACGATGGACAGACCGATGCCGCTTCCTCCGGTAGAAGAATTTCTCGAAGAATCCGTGCGGTAAAACCGGTCAAAAATATACGGCAGATCCCGGGCGGCTATTCCTTTTCCATTGTCCTCGATCTCAACCTGGATGAAATCACCAACGTCCTTGATCCGGACATTGATCTGACCCTTCTTTTTGTCCATATATTTGATGGCATTTGTCATAATATTATTAACAACACGCATCAGCTGCTCCGGATCCGCAATGATCACGATATTTTCATCCGCATAGTTGAAATAGGTCAGACCGATTCCCTTTGTCTCCAGATCCAGACCGATTTCCTCAATACAGTCATCAAAGTAATCTGCCACATTAATCTTCTTGAAGTTATATGGGATGCGGTTCGTGTCAATCTTGGAATACAATGTCAGCTCGTTCAACAGACGATCCATCTCATTTGCTTTATTATAAATTGTCCGGATGTAACGCTCCTGTTTCTCCGGTGTATCGGCAACACCGTCCAAAATCCCCTCAGAATAACCTTTGACTGCTGTGATCGGTGTCTTCAGGTCATGTGCGATATTGCTGATCAGGGCACGGTTTTCCTTCTCTGCCACCATTTTTTCCTCGGTGGATTCTTTCAGACGCTTACGCATCTCCTCAAAGTTCCGGCACAGATCCCCCATCTCATCCTGTTCATCATAATCAATGGTAAAATCCAGATTTCCCTCTTTGATATTTTTCGTGGCAATCTGGAGTTTTTTAATCGGTACCATCGTTCCACGGTAAATCCAGATGGTCATCACTCCTGCTGTCAGCGCAAGTATCAGCAGTACCGATACTCCGATGTCAACCATCAAACGCCTGATCTCCGGTTGGATACTCTCCGACGATGTAATGATGTAAATACTGCATTTATCGTCATTGCTGCCCTCAAAATCAACCTGTTTCAGCAGGGATTGGGCATTACTGTCCACGTAATAAACTGCTCCGGTGCTGCTGTTTCCTTCCCCATAAGCCGGAAGCTGTTTCTCCCACTCTTCATCGCTGATGACAGAATTACCATTATAACCATTATATTCCAGCACACCGTTTTTGCAGAAAATCAGATAAGAACACTTTTCCTGCAATTTCTTATTCACTTCTGTCAGATACGCCTCCGATTCGAGTTGTTCCGGATCTGACTTTGCTTTCCTGCAGATTTCATCATATTCCGTCTTGGTATATCTGCTCATCAACTGCAGGGAATTCGACAATACCCCTTGCGTATCCGATGCCTCCAGACCATAATTTTTCTGAATAGTCTTTGTCTGAATATGATAAAGCCCAAAAATGGTCGCTCCCGCCAATGCCACAGGCAATATAATGATAATACAAAATGCGACAATCAAACGTGTCTTTAGTTTCATAGGTATCTCCTGATTATTTTATATCATTCGCAACACATCATTTAACGAATGCTGGTATGTTACAGTCATATTCCAAATTTTTTCACACTTTCAGAATACAACTGCTCACTGTTACTCCGTATTATAACACGTCTGCTACTCAATTTACATTCTGCATTCGTTAAAGTTTTATAAACTACAAACAAAAAGCATATCACCTTTTGACTTCTTAAGCCCCATAATTAAGTATCGCCGGATATTTTCCATAACTATCTATGGAAATGCCAGTATAACAAGTATAACAATACCAATTCATCATAGGCTCACCGTAGCAGCGGTCTAAGAAAATGTTGTTTAAATCAGCGTTTCCCTAAGTAATTACCAATGGCGTACAAAAGAAGAACGCCAAATACTTACCATCATTTTTCTATGGTAAAATTCGACGTTCTTCTTTCAGCCTGAACTCACCTTTCCAATTGATCAGCCCAGGTACCCGTCCTGTTTTTATTCACCTGTTAATGAGACATCTTTCAGACTGTCGATATAAGTCTGGATGCTCTCTTCCAGCTCTATCTTTGGTGAATCATTGATCCTCCAGGCGAATGTGGTTGCCTGTTTTTCTTTTTGGGTGAGAAGTTCCGGAACTCCCTGTATCAGTTCCAGCACTTCCTGTGCCAGTTGTATGTCACCGACTTCAATGGCTCCCTGCAGACAATAGCTGAGTTCGAATACTGCCTGATCGTAGCAGGTGCTTTCATAACCGGCTCTCTCTAATGCTTTTTCCACGGATTCTTTTGCGCCTTCATAGTCACCGGAGGAGATCTGGACAGCTGCCTTACACTCATAGGCGGAAGAGAGCATTCCATTTTTCTCAATGATCCTGTCGGCTGCCTCTCCGTCAGTATTCTCCGTCATCAACTCTTCCCAGGCGTATGTGTTGCCCGGATACATTGTGACAGCCAGCTGCTGATTGTTAAAATACGAACTTCCGAGCGCGATCGCAAAGTAACCGCCTAAAATGACGCCTGCTGCCGCGCATCCGTAGCTTTCTGTTTTTTTCAGGTAACATTTCTTTTCCACGGTTGTGTCCATGCACATCAGCATGATGCAGAACATGAGACCGTATTGCAGGTCAAAATCGAACAATATATGAAGGAACAAAAATACAAGGATCAGGCGGTTTTTCCCGGTATTCTTTTTGCTGAAAATACCGGAAACAAACATCCAGAGAATGCCTGCCATCGCCAGCCATCCTCCATCCAGTCCGAATTGAAGAATATCATTGTGCACAAATTTTGTCGTATAATTTCCTGTCTGGAACTGCGGCTGAAGGAAATAATATCCATTGTAGCCGAGTCCTGCCGGATGTCTTACCAATTGAAGCAATGCATCCCGCCAATAGAGGATTCGTCCGTTCAATGTGCTTGAAGATAACGTTAGTTTCCAGAGTCTCGACAGATCATTCTCTGCCAGAAACGCTGAAACGCCGACAACTCCGGCTACACATAATACAATGACAACCATCCATTTCCACTGGATCTGTTTTCTCTTTCTGATCAGAAGGATCAGAAGCACCGGCACTGACAATACAAAAACGCTCCTGCTTCCGCACCACATGATTCCTGCGGCAAAAATCCCTGCTTCCACATATGTGATCCATTTCTTTGCTGTACGCTTCTGATAAAACAGATTGATCAGCGCAATCAGCAAGAGCATCGCATATGTATTAGAATACTGCAGGACGCCGCCAAGACGTCCCGCATGAAACAGATATGATCTTACACCAGGAATAAAATAACAGCAAACTGCTGCGACCGTCACAATTGCCGTCACATCGGTCAGTCCTGACCAGAACCGGCTTTTTGTCTCTTCCCTGAAATTACACCACAATATCCAGAACAGGAAAAAGATCAGAATCCGAAGAAGCCCGAGCCATCCTATCCCTTTATCCCGGGCTGCAAATGTGCTGACCACAAAGCCTGCCGTCACTGCCAGAAGTGCGATTGTTGTATGATTTTTTGGAATCCAAAGCTTATGCCCTGTTCCGGCGATCATGAATAATCCGATTCCAAAACACACTCCGTAAACCGCAACTGTAAAATCATAAAAGCCGCCCCAAAGGCATACCATCATGACAGATAATATCAAACTGCTATACTTTTTCATTTCTCATCTCTGTACTACTTCAAATAAAACGCTCACAGGATCTGTCAGGCATCTCCCGTGAAGCGTTTTACTTTTTTGTACTCTATCCGACTTTATTTTACTTTACCATTCACAACTTGGTAAGTTTTTCCACTCACTTTCACTTTCCCATTATATGAAAAATCAACTTTTCCGTTCTTTACATACCATGTTCCGTTCGAATTGGCTGCGATTCCTGTATAGCTGAAATCAACTTTTCCATTTGCGATCTTCCACCAGCCGTTTTCATTATTGGCAATGCCGTTGTAACCAAAGTCAACTTTTCCGTTTGTAATTTTCCACCAGCCGTTCTGATTATTGGCTACTGTATTTGCTGTAAAGTCTACCTGACCATTGCGCACATACCACCAGCCGTTTTCATTATTTGCAATACCTGTATAGGTGAAATCAACTTTTCCGTTTGTAATTTTCCACCAGCCGTTCTGATTATTGGCTACTGTATTTGCTGTAAAGTCTACCTGACCATTGCGCACATACCACCAGCCGTTCTGGTTATTCGCTACACCTGTATAGTTGAAATCAACTTTTCCATTTGTGATCTTCCACCAGCCATGCTCATTATTAGCTACTGTATTTGCCGTAAAATCTACCTGGCCATTGCGCACATACCACCAGCCATGCGCATTCTGTGCCACTGTGGTTACATCTGTTGCAACTACGCCATTTCTGTAATAATACCAGTTTCCATCTTCAGTACTGTCAGCCAGACCATTTTCCTTGCCTGCTGCAGCAGTATTCAGATTATCAATCACTTTGGTAGCAACATTTCCCCTAACAGTCCATACGCTTCCATCTGCGCAGACTGCTGTCGCAATGCCATTTCCGATTTTACCACTTACATTGATTACATGTTCAAGAACAACGTTCTTTCCGGATTCATCATATCCATAATATCCTGTTATCTCACCGGTTTTAACGTTCTTTTCCCAATAAAGTTCGCCATAGGATCCATATGGCATTACTTCTGTTGGAACATATGTCGGCACATCATCAACATAACGTCTTTCCATATATGTGCCATCTGTTTTCACCACATAACTTCCATAGTCTCCAATTTTTTCGACATCAGTCGCCAGTTTAAATATGCCGGTGTCATCATTAACATCTTCTATATCACTTACATATGACTGCTGATACAGTTCACCAGCCTCTGTAATATACAGAATTCTCGGATAAAATGAACCGAAATCGTAGACTTCTTTTACTTTTATCTGGCCAAGAGATACTTTTCCGGAATGTCCTGCATAGCAATTTCCCTGCTCATCGTAGTAGAAATAAGAAGCTCCAAAATCCCACTCATCCTGTGTTCCGTCATAAGCATAAACACTTCCATCTGTTTTTTTATAATTGTAACTGGAAATCTCTGCTACACCGTCAGCAATCTTTTCAAATGCATTTACAGTTTCATTCTTTTTGACTTCTTCTCTGCTCCACAATGTTCCATCGTTTTTCAGGACATATACTTTATATCCATTATTTTCTTTCCATGTTTTAACATCTGTCAGAGGCTCTGTTGCATATGTATTAAATACATCTTTCAGAACTCCTTTGTCATCCAGCGCATAATGACCGGTATAAGATACGACATTTTCTGCTACATTCTGGTCATTTACATACAATACATTATCATTTGTCAGATATCTGACTATAATATCACTTGCACCGCTACTGTACACAGCTGCAGCGGCATACTCTTTTACATTTTTCTTTTGCAGTTTTACTGACGGATAGGTCTGCCACAAATCTCCATTACTGTTTAACACAGCACCTGCATCGCCATCATCTTGCAGAATGTCTTTGACGCTTACCGTCGCAGTCTGTCCTGCTGTACTTCCATACACTTCTGCTTTACCTTCTGTCTCAGTCTTGACTGCTGAAGTGTCCTGTGCACCTGCATCCTGTACTGTAGCCGCCGAAGCGAACACACCCTGGCCAAATACCATTGAACCGACCAGCAACAATGCCATTAATTTTTTTCTCATCTCGTTCCTCCCTTTCAATCCGACACCTGTAAAATATGACACAGAATTCCTGACTGATTACGCTGTCCCCGGATCACGCACCAGTTCTTCCACATATTCAGCCTGAATACGAAATTTCTGCGCATCTTCACTGTGCAGTTGTTTTAGCGCATCAACGCTTAAAACAATTATAATTAGTTTTGTATAATTATGCAAGAATTATTCCATGAATTCACGATTTTATATGAATTATTCCGTGAATTCACGATTTTATCTCACAGAAAGAAGTTTCCTGTAAAACAAAAAAAGCCAGATATTTACCATTCCTGCTAAATATCTGACAATTTTTATATTTTATGTAACTGTATTCCCTCTATAGAATAGTTTCCGGGAATTACAGATATCTTTTTAATACGTCAACTTTATCAGTTGCTTCCCAAGGAAGATCTACATCTGTACGTCCGAAGTGTCCGTAAGCAGCTGTTGCTTTGTAGATCGGTCTTCTTAAGTCAAGCATTTTGATGATTCCAGCCGGACGAAGGTCGAAGTTCTCACGAACGATCTCAACCAGTTTCTCATCAGAAAGTTTGCCTGTTCCGAATGTATCTACCATTACGGATGTTGGCTGTGCTACACCGATTGCGTAAGAAAGCTGGATCTCGCATTTATCAGCCAGACCTGCTGCAACGATGTTCTTTGCAACGTAACGTGCTGCATAAGCTGCAGAACGGTCCACTTTTGTGCAGTCTTTTCCGGAGAAAGCTCCGCCGCCGTGACGAGCCATTCCACCGTAAGTATCAACGATGATCTTACGTCCTGTCAGACCTGCATCACCGTGAGGTCCACCGATTACGAAACGTCCTGTCGGGTTGATGAAGAATTTTGTCTCATCATCGATCAGCTCTGCCGGAAGGATCGGATCGAATACGTATTTTTTGATATCCTCATGGATCTGCTCCTGAGTAACATCATCATCATGCTGTGTAGAAAGAACTACAGCCTCTAATCTCTTAGGTGCGCCGTTCTCATCGTACTCTACGGAAACCTGAGTTTTTCCGTCTGGTCTTAAGTAGCTTAATGTGCCGTCTTTACGAACTTTTGTAAGCTGAAGAGCCATTTTGTGAGCAAGGGAGATTGGGTACGGCATTAATTCCGGTGTCTCGTTTGTAGCGTAACCGAACATCATACCCTGATCACCAGCACCTGTATCAAGATCATCTGTCAGCTCACCCTCTTTTGCCTCAAGTGCTTTATCAACACCCATAGCGATATCAGCAGACTGCTGATCAAGAGCAACCATAACTGCACATGTATTTCCATCGAAACCTGTCTTTGCGTCATTGTAACCGATCTCGTTTACAGTCTGACGAACGATAGACGGGATATCAAGCTGTGCTTTTGTAGTGATCTCACCTGTTACTAATACGAAACCTGTACAAGCAGCTGTCTCGCATGCAACACGGCTCATCGGATCCTGTGCCATGCAGGCATCCAGGATTGCATCAGATACGGCATCGCAGACTTTATCCGGATGTCCCTCTGTAACTGACTCAGAAGTAAATAATAATTTTTCCATAATTATCCTCCGTTCTTTTCTCTCATTCTAATCTAATTTGAAACATGTGAACTCCCACAGTTCACGTTATTGCAGTCATACTTTATGTATCATACATTCCAAGATAGGAAAAGTCAACCAACAGATTTCCCCGAAAATGTTGCACAAATAACAAAATAACAAGAAAATGTGCTATCATACCCTCTCACGAACAAAGTTATCAATAGCACATTTTTCTTGTCTGCGCCGAGCACGATTGCGAAGCAATAATTTCTTCTCGTGCGAGTGTGCATCGTTGCATGATTTTTATGTTTCCCATGAAATTCCCTAAAATTTCATGGGAAGCATAAAAAATGCGGGCAGTTTTTCATTCCTGCCCGCTTCCTGTTAAAAATTTATCGATAGCTTTTCTGAACCTTACAGTTTCAGTCTGAACTGCTGGATTTCCTTCTCAGAACTTACTTTCTGCATCATTCCGCCGATGCCTCTGAATTTCTCATCAAAAGCTTCGTATCCACGCTCGATGTAGTAGATGTCATCTACGATAGTGATGCCATCTGCTGCCAGTCCGGCGATGACCAGTGCCGCACCAGCACGAAGATCCGGTGCGCTGACTCTTGCGCCGGTATAACGCTCTACACCGTTGATGATGGCAATATTGCCCTCAACTTTAATGTTCGCCCCCATCTTCTCCAGCTCATCTACATATTTGAAACGATTCTCAAAAATACTCTCTGTAATGGTACTTGTTCCTTCTGCAAGTGCAAGGACAACGCCCATCTGCGGCTGCATGTCTGTCGGGAATCCCGGATACGGTAATGTGGTCACCTGTGTATGACGTAACGGTTTATTCGCAATGACACGAACTGCATCGTCAAACTCCTGGATCTCGCATCCGACCTCGATCAGCTTTGCGCTGGTAGCTTCCAGATGCTTCGGAATCACGTTCTTTACAGTAACATCACCGTGTGTCGCTGCTGCTGCAAACATAAATGTACCTGCCTCGATCTGATCCGGAATAATGGAATACTCCGTCTTGTGCAGTTTTTCCACACCGGAAATACGGATCACGTCCGTTCCGGCGCCACGGATATTTGCTCCCATACGGTTTAAGAAGTTTGCCACATCAACGACATGCGGCTCCTTCGCTGCATTCTCAATAATGGTCTTGCCCTCTGCCATTGCTGCAGCCATCATGATATTGATGGTGGCTCCTACGGAAACTTTATCCATATAAATATGTGTACCACAAAGACGCTCTGCCTTTGCAGCTACCAGACCATGGTGAATGTCGATCTCTGCACCCATGGCGCGGAAACCTTTCAGATGCAGGTCGATTGGTCTGCTTCCGATGGCACAGCCGCCCGGTAATGCAACCTCTGCATCTTTGTATTTTCCAAGTAAAGCACCCAGCAGATAGTAGGATGCACGTATTTTTCTGATGTACTCATTATCCACGCTTGTTTCGTGAATGGTTGAGCCATTGATCCTGACCGTGTGAACGTCCAAGCGCTCAACTGTTGCACCAATGTTTTCAATCGCCTGAAGCATAACATTGATATCACGGACATTTGGTAAATTATCTATCGTAACGGTCTCATCCGTCATAACTGCCGCAGCAAGAATTGCCAGCGCTGCATTTTTCGCGCCGCCAATCTCTACTTCACCGACTAACGGATTTCCACCTTTTATTACATATTGATCCATCTCGCACCTCTATGTTCCTATATTTAAACACGCTATTATAACTATATATCTAATAATTTGTCAAGAATATTTTTCAACTCAACAGTTCACTCATCACATATATTCAGGTGATGATCATGCTTGCATGAGGAATTACCTGGATATATAGTAATGAAGGGAGCGCCTTTTTATGAGCAAAAACAGTAGTTTTAGCCTTCTTGAAGCAAGTTCAAGAAGTATCGCTCGCAAGCGAGCTCTTTTGCGAATGGCGCGTGTGAACTGTAACAAAGTTTTCTCCATTATAACATACATACTTCTTATAGAAAAGAAACTTTGCTTTATATTATTCAGATTTTGCCTTTTCGGTTCCATCATACCCTTTTAATGCCTGCAAAACCGCTTTTAATGTCTGATCTACATTCTTTTTATACTGGTCAATCGTCACATCCGCATATTTTTCATACAGCACCACACGTTCTTTGTACAGATCTGCCAGTGTCTGACCCGGTTTCAGCACAACCCCCCGGCCTTTGAGGTTACGAAGACGGCGCTCCAGAGGTCTCAGATTCTGTTTCAGATATACAACCGTTCCGATGGAACTCAGATGCTCCATTGCCTCTTTTCCATATATAACGCTTCCACCGGTAGCAATGACGCTGCGACGGGTATCAATCTGACTGTTTACACGGTTCTCTACTTCGATAAAACCGTCTATGCCTCTCTCTTCAATAATCTCATGTAGCAACTTTCCTTCTGCTTTCTGTATCAGCAGGTCTGCGTCTACAAATTCATATCCTAATACTTTTGCCAAAACTACTCCTACCGTGCTTTTTCCAGCCCCCGGCATTCCTATCAACACTACGTTCTCTTTTTTCATCTCTAAACCAGCCCTATAACCTGTATTTTTTCGGGAAACAAAGCGGACCTCATCGTCCGCTTTTCCCTTTTTCTCTCATTCAAAATTCAAGAATGCCTCGGTATTCTTGCTACGAGATGCGCGTCATGAACACATAACATATTTCTCTGCGCATCTCTGCAATCCTGCCGGAGGCTATATCAGATGGGATTCATCTCTCATCTGATATTTTTATTCTTCTGCTGCACTGCTGTCGCTGTCGGCTGAAGTGGACGCTGCTGTAAATAAGTTATCAAATTTTACTTTTGCCCACTCTTTATCATCTACGTTGATGGTAACAGCATCCTTGTAACCAGCTGTCACGGTCTGATAAACCTCATCCTGACGATCACTGATAATGCTTTCTTTCTTTTTCGCTGTGGCATCTGCATCATACTCACTGTCCAGACGAATGATGTAGTAGCAGTCTGTGCCTTCGATCAGTCCGGACACATCGCCGGCTTTCATCTCATTTGCTGCGGAGATAACTGCATCGCAGAAACCGCCGTCGGATTCGCTCTTCTCATCACTTCCGTAAGAATAAGTCTGAACCGTATAGCCGTATTCCTCTGCCGCACCATCAAAATCTGTCTTTGCTTTCTCAGCCGCATCGGTTGCGTCTTTCTTTACAACGGTAACCTGATCCTCTGTATAACTCTGCTCATTGCCACTGTCATCAGTATAAGTAGTCAGACTGATTTTTACATAACTGAACGTTTTCTGTGCTGCCTCTTCATCGGATACATTTGTATCTGCAGTTGCGCGGATCGCCTTGCTCATTTTATTCTCTACTGTCTTCAGATACAGATAACGCTCCACATACTCTTCGGTAGCACCAACTTCTTTGATCGCTGCCTTTGAATTATCAGACATGAACTGCTCAGCAGCTGCCTTGATAGCTGCCTGCTCATCATCGGTAATCTCCACACCGTAATCTGCCATATGCTGTTCTAACAGACACTGTGTCTCGATCTCTTCCAACACATTTTCCTTTACGGATTCCTGCATATTTTTACCATCCTGTGCATAGGAATCGTTGGTCCAGTAGTCCTCACCATAATATGCTACGAAAAAATTATCATAATTTGCCTGCTGAATGCGTGCTGCAAAGTTTGCATATCCCATGCTCACCTCGATCGAATCTGCGGAATCACTTTCCATGGTGATCACATTCGCACTTTTTTTGATTCCACATCCGCCCAGTGTCATGGAACCGATCATCGCACTCATCAAAATAATTGCTGCAATTTTTTTAAACTTCATGGTTGCCTCCATCTATCATCATCCGTGTATACAAAAAGGTAAAATACACGGACTGTAACTTTCTTTTTCCATTTGTCAAGTATACCTTAGTTTTACAGGCACTGCAAGTCCGTTTTACACCGGAAAGCTGTGAATTTCGCTTATTTCTCAGCTTTCTAACAGCATCTCCCTGCAATCATCCAGCACGGTCCGGATCACCGTCAGTGTATCCGGGCTGTTTTTCTGCTTCCGATAATACAGGCACGGCTCTTTTTTGTCCGGGATAAACGACAGGAGTGGTTTATTTTTATCCAAAAGTAACGGAAGATTTGCCACGTTCAATTTTGCCCGTTCAAACATACGGAAGGTAATACCCGCCGTATCTTCCTTGATCTCCACCAGATAAACCCGATGCGCATCCGCTTTGATCTGTGCCACCGTCAGAAGGTTCTGGACCGGACGGGACGGCTCGCCAAAACGGTCGATCAGCTCATCCAGCATCTCATCCTTCTCTTCCTCATTTTCGATGGCAGCGATACGTTTATAAATATCCAGCTTCTGATATTCGTTGGCAATGTAGCTGTTTGGAATGTAGGCATCCAGCTCAATGTCGATGGATGTCTCGAAGGATTCCTCCACCACTTCGCCTATCGCACTTTTTACCGCTTCGTTCAGCATTTTGCAGTACAGATCATAACCAACGGCCTCCATGTGTCCGTGCTGCTGCTCGCCCAGCAGGTTTCCGGCGCCGCGGATCTCCAGATCTTTCATGGCGATCTTGAAACCACTTCCCAGATCCGAGAACTCCCGGATCGCGGACAGACGTTTCTCCGCCACTTCCTTCAGCATCTTGTTTCTGCGGTACATCAAAAACGCATACGCTGTCCGGTTGGAACGTCCGATTCGTCCACGCAGCTGATACAACTGGGAAAGTCCCAGATTGTCCGCATCGTGAATGATCATTGTATTGACATTTCCGATATCCAGACCAGTCTCAATGATGGTCGTGGAGACAAGCACGTCCACATCCCCATTGATAAAACCGTACATAACGCTCTCCAGTTCACGCTCACTCATCTGTCCGTGCGCATAAGCGACCTCCGCATCCGGAACAAGTTCTGAAATCTTTGCGGCCACCTCTGCGATCTGATTCACACGATTGTATACATAATAAACCTGACCATCCCTCGCCATCTCACGCTCGATGGCCTCGCGGATCATTTCCTCATCGTATTCCATAACGTAAGTCTGAATCGGCATACGGTCGTGCGGCGGTTCCTCCAGCACGCTCATATCCCGGATTCCAATCAGGCTCATGTGCAGAGTTCGCGGAATCGGTGTCGCCGTCAGGGTCAGCACATCCACGTCTTTTTTCATCTGTTTGATCTTTTCCTTATGAGTTACACCAAAACGCTGTTCCTCATCAATGATCAGAAGTCCCAGATCTTTGCATTCCACATCCTTGGAAAGCACCCGGTGGGTACCGATCACGATATCCACCAGGCCTTTTTTCAATCCTTCGATGGTCTGCTTCTGCTGCTTTGGTGTACGGAACCGACAAAGCAGTTCCACGTTCACCGGGAACTCTTTCATGCGCTGCGCAAAGGTGTTGTAATGCTGCTGCGCCAGGATCGTTGTCGGCACAAGGTAGATAACCTGTTTTCCCTCCTGTACCGCTTTGAATACCGCACGGATGGCCACTTCCGTTTTTCCAAATCCAACATCACCGCAGATCAAACGGTCCATGATCTTCTTGCTCTGCATGTCCGCTTTGGTAGCTTCGATGGCCATGCGCTGATCCTCCGTTTCATCATATGGAAACATTTCTTCAAATTCCCGCTGCCATACCGTATCCGGTCCGTACTCAAAACCTTCCTTGCTTTGGCGTACCGCATACAGTTCCACCAGCTCCTGGGCCACTTCCCGCACCGCTTTCTGTACCCGGTGGCGGGTTTTCGCCCACTCCTGACCGCCAAGCCGGTTCAGTTTCGGCTTTTTCGCATCGGAACCGGCATATTTCTGTATCAGATCCAGCTGAGTCGCAAGCACATACAGATTGCCGCCCTTGTCATACTCGATCTTCATGTAATCCCGCATGGTCTTGTCGACTTCGATTTTCTCGATGCCACGGAAAATACCAAGACCATGGTTTTCATGCACTACGTAATCTCCCGGTTTCAACTCGGAAAAGCTCTGAATCCGCTCGCCCTCGTACAGTTTCTTCTTTTTACGTTTTTTCTTTTCCGCGCCAAAAATATCCGTCTCTGTCAGCACAACAAACTTAATGTCAGGATATTCAAAACCACGTTTCAGCTTGCCGTACAGCACAAGCACTTCACCCGGCTGCACCTGTCGGTCCGTATCTTCCGAAAAAAATGCATTCAGATCTTCCTGCCGCAGATCATCCGCCATACGTTCCGCACGTGTACGGGAACTGCAAAGCAGAATCACCCGGTACTGGCGTTTTTTATAATTATGAAGGTCTTTGGTCAGAAGTTCAAAACTGCTGTTGTATGCATTTACAGAATGAACCTGCACAAAAAAGCTCTGGGCTGGTGTCAGTCCCTCCGCCCGCAGCTCCATGGCCGAGATCAGGATGCATCCCATCCGCTGCATCCCGGCAGTCACTGCCTCGTGCGGATACAGAATATCCGCCTGCCCCGGCAGGATGTATCCTTTTTCCAGGCGCTGCTGCATGCTGTCGGAGAATTCCTTTTCCACCGCACCTGCTTTTTCCAGACAGCGGGCCGGTTCATCCACAAAGATCAGCAGTTTCTGTTCCTTCCGATCCGCGCAGCGGTCCGCAAACTCCAGAAAGCTCACCGTATCCTCATAAAAATACGTCAGATAGCTTTCTGCCGCGCGGACGCTGCCAAGCTCTTCCACCTGCTCCCGGACAAGCTCCACCGCCTCTTCGAGCCGGTGAGCTTCCTCCGTCCGCATGTCTTTGCGGTATTGCTCCGCAATCCGCCGTCCCTCTTCCTGAATCCGTTTCATGCCGGCTTCCTGCTGATTTTTTGTCAAAATCAGCTCCGCAGCCGGATAAATTGTGACCTCATCCAGAGAATCCACCGACCGCTGGCTGTCGGGATCAAAGGTCCGGATCGAGTCGATCTCGTCCCCCCACAACTCAATACGATAAGGTAATTCCTCCGTCAGTGCAAAGATATCCACAATGCCGCCACGCACAGCAAACTGTCCCGGCGCATCCACCTGGTACACGCTCTCGTATCCCATTCCAACCAGATGCTGGCGCAGTTTTTCCAGATCGATCGTATCCTCGCTTTTCAGTTTCAATAAAAAACCCCGGAATACTTCCGGGCGGACCAGACGGTCCATCAACGCATCAAAGGTTGTGATGATTGCCGCATCTTCCTCTTCCACCAGTGTCCGATAGGCACGGATACGCTCCTGGGTCAGGGCATTTCCACGGATATCCGACTGATAAAACAGAATATCCTTCGCCGGAAAGTATACGGCTTTTCGGTCAAAATAACGATAAGAGTCCAGCAATTCCCTTGCTTTCTGTTCATTAAAAGTAACAATAACACGAAGTCCTTTTCCATTGTTGATGCCGTACATCATATGCGGTTTCTGGGCATCCGTGCAGCCGGTGGCTGAGACCACAGTCCCGCTTTTCTTTGCATAGTGCTCCAGTTCTTCAAAGCTGTTCAGTTCATGTAACGGGCATACAAAAGCATCCATGTCATCACTCCTTCCAATTTTCTGCATCATCTATTTCCTGTTCACAGCCTTTATCCCGGTCTACGTAAAACTTCTATTTATTTCCAATTTTAAATGCTGAAAAGTGCATCAATTTTTCTTACAATTACAAATACTCCCACAAATCATCACACCTTTTTGCGATTATACTGGTTCATCGCCTCATCGGTTCTGTCCTGAACCATCAGGCTTACCGCGTCCACCGCATCTTTTACGGCATCCTCAAATTTTTCCCGGTCTTCCGGTGAAAATCTGCCGAGCACATGATCCGCCAGATCCCAGCCCGCCGGCTTCTCGCCCACACCGACTTTGACCCGTTCAAACTGATCCGTTCCGGTTTTTGCAATGATATCCTTGATCCCATTATGTCCACCTGCGCTGCCTTTCTTGCGGATGCGCAGATTGCCCGGTGCCAGACTGATATCGTCAAACACAACGATCAGTTCCTGCGTCGGATCCAGTTTATAGAAATTCACCAGCGCGCTGACACTGTCACCGCTTAAATTCATGAACGTCTGCGGTTTGGCCAGCATAACTTTCTGTCCCTCGATATATCCCGTTCCACAGATCGCATTTCCCTTTTTCAGATTCATGTCGATTCCATATTTATCAGCGATCGCATCAATGACATCAAACCCTGCATTATGGCGGGTTTTCGCATATTTTGCAGTCGGATTTCCAAGTCCTGCTATCAAAAACATCGTTACTGTTCCTCCTATCATCATGATATACTTTCTCACATTTGCAATAAAATCGGAAAGCTTCTCTTTTTTCTATATTTTCTCAACACCTTAAATAAAATCAGAAAAATCTTTTTCAACCTTTCGTCTCTCTTCATTCATCCGATATTGGCTTTTTATCGATTTATGTATCAAAATAAAATCAGAGAAATCCTCTACAACCTTTCGACATTCTTATTCATCAAGGATTTGCTCTGATTTTGCGCCAGATGCAATCTGCTTCAGCAGATATCTTCCGCTTGCATCTGGTCGCATCTTTACAGGCTTCTTTTTTAATCAGAGAAAATCAAAATTTTCTCTGATTAAAAAAGGAGCCTCCTGCAATGCAGGATTCTCCTTTTTTGTGCAGTTGTGGATAGTATACCACAATTATTTATGCTTCTGCAATTTCTTCACGATATTTTTGCATGATCAGTTCCTGAATCTGCTTTCTCGTATCGGAATTGATCGGGTGTGCTACATCTCTGTATTCCCCTTCTGCGTTCTTCCGGCTTGGCATCGCAATGAATTCGCCCTTCTCTCCTTCAATGATCTTGATGTCATGCACGGCAAATTCATTATCAATCGTAATCGATACGACAGCCTTCATTTTTCCTTCTTTGTCAATTTTTCGAATTCTCACATCTGTAATATTCATACTCTTTTCTTCCCCTGTGTTTCTTACTTTCTTCACAGCAGGTCGGTTCGTATGCTAAGCTGTCACATCAATGTCGGTCCTTTCCGTTCTGCTATCTATGGCGTATTACATGATGTAACGCTCATTGTGTCCTCGCACAATTTTTACCTCATCTTCGCCGCATAAGTATGTATTTGCGCAAATCGTATCACGGCTCTCCACGATACAATTTTCAATATGCGTATTGTCACCGATGTAAACATCATTCAAAATAATTGAATTTTTAATTACGCAGTTCTTTCCTACAAATACCTGTTTGAACAGTACAGAATTCTCTACTGTTCCATTTATAATACATCCGCTCGCAATCAGGCTGTTGCGGACTTCCGCTCCCACGTTATATTTTGCCGGAGCAAGGTCATCCACCTTGGAATATACATATGGTTCCTGGTGGAAGAAATAGTTTCGTATCTCCGGTTTCAGGAAATCCATATTTGTCTGATAATAAGACTCTACACTGGCGATATTGCTCCAGTAGTTGTCCAGTTTGTATCCGTAAATCTGTTTGAGATTTTTATAACGGATCAGGATATCGGTTACAAAGTCAAACCGATGCTCTTCCATGCTCTTCTCCAGCATCTCAATGAGCTGTCTTCTGCGCAGTACATAGATACCGGTAGAAATCGTGTGGGACTGTGCCACCATCGGTTTCTCCTCGAAATCAACGATTCTGGACTCTTCATTCATCTGTACCACACCGAAACGGCTGACATCCTCTGTTGCCGGAACATCCTTGCACACGATGGTGATATCTGCTTTTTTCTGGATATGATAATCAAGTACTTTATTATAATCCAGTTTGTATACACAATCGCCGCCGGCCACGATGACATATGGCTCATGGCTTCGTTTCAGGAAATCAATATTCTGAGCCAGGGCATCTGCAGTTCCGCGATACCAGTTACCGTTATCCGCTGTAATGGTAGGTGTAAAGATATAAAGTCCACCCTGTTTTCTTCCGAAATCCCACCATTTTGAGGAATTCAGATGCTCATTTAAGGAACGGGAATTGTACTGTGTCAGTACTGCCACACGTTGAATGTGTGAATTGCTCATATTGCTCAGAGCAAAGTCGATGGCACGGTATCCGCCGCCGATCGGCATAGCCGCAATGGCCCGCTTATCGGAAAGCTCTCTCATTCTGTAATTATTACCACCTGCTAAAATAATACCTAATGCTTTCATTATTTGCCACCTGCCTTAACAATATATTCCCCGCTGTCAAGGACTCCATCCGGATAGTCTTCCGGTGTTGTCACACCAGCAATTGCTGTATTTTTACCAATCTTTACATTTGGCGGAATTACGGATTTCTCTCCGATGGTCACAAGGCCAAACGCATAAACGCTTTCTTTTAACTTGTTCGGTTTCTCTTCGCCGATACCAAGTACAGTGCCATCGCCAACCACGCAGTCCTCTGCAATGATTGCCTTGTCGATCACGACATTCTCTCCGATGGTTACACCTTCCATAATAATAGAGTCACGGACAACGCTTCCTTTTCCGATGGTTACATTTGCTCCGATCACACATCCATGCACTTCACCGTACACCTCAGTGCCTTCGCCGATGATACTCTTGTCCACTTTTGCGTCAGCCGCAATATACTGCGGAGCGAGCACATCACTCTTTGTATAGATCTTCCAGTATTCCTCATACAGGTTAAACTCCGGAATCAGGTCGATCAGCTCCATATTTGCTTCCCAGTAAGAACCTAAAGTTCCTACATCTTTCCAGTATCCATTATACTCGTAGGCAAAAATACGCTCACCTTTGTCGAAGCAATACGGAATGACATGCATACCGAAATCACAGTTCTCCACATCCTCGTTGGCGATCAGGGCTTCTTTTAACGCTTTCCAGCTGAAAATATAAATGCCCATGGATGCAAGGTTGCTCTTCGGCTCCGCCGGTTTCTCCTGGAATTCACGGATCCGGTGCTCCTCATCTGCCACAACGATACCGAAACGGCTGGCCTCCTCCATCGGAACCGGCATAACTGCGATGGTAACATCTGCGTGATTCTGCTTATGGAAATCAAGCATCACTTCATAATCCATCTTGTAAATATGATCACCGGACAGGATCAGGACATATTCCGGATCATAACTGTCTATGTACTTCATATTCTGGTAAATCGCATTTGCCGTACCGGAATACCATTCACTTCCACCGCTCTTCTCATACGGCTGAAGAATCGTAACACCACCATTATTACGATCCAGATCCCACGGAATACCAATACCGATATGCGTATTCAGCCGAAGTGGCTGATACTGCGTCAGAACACCTACAGTATCGATTCCGGAATTAATACAGTTACTGAGCGGAAAATCAATAATACGATATTTGCCTCCGAATGCAACAGCCGGTTTTGCAACATTTGCGGTCAATACGCCAAGTCGGCTTCCCTGTCCGCCAGCCAGAAGCATTGCAATCATTTCCTTTCGAATCATGTAAATCACCTCTTGTCAATAACGGCAAAATATTTTGTGAGTCAAACCGTTATCTATAAATTAAATTTGATAGCAAAATTATAACATATTTTTTTGACTATGTGCACTATATTTCACAATTTTTCCAAAAATTATAGGGATTTTTCGACATTTTTCACAACGTTTGGTCTGACCAACTTTTTCCCCGCCGCAACATTGCCAAGATTTCCACAATGGGGTATAATGTGCTGAGTAATAAGGAAGAAAAATGATTCAAATATACAGGTGGTAAATGATTATGTACAAAATTAACTTTGAAAAACCAATTCACATTCATTTTATAGGCATCGGCGGTATCAGCATGAGCGGTCTTGCCGAGATTTTATTAAAGGAAGGCTTTACCGTATCCGGTTCTGACAACAAGGCCTCAGCCCTGACCGAGCAGTTGGAGAAAAACGGTGCAACCGTTTATATCGGACAGCGCGCAGCCAACATCCAGCCGGGTATTGAGCTTGTGGTTTACACCGCAGCCATCCATCCGGATAACGCAGAGTGGAAAGCCGCCCACGACGCAGGCATCCCGATGCTGACCCGTGCGGAATTCCTTGGACAGCTCATGGACAACTATGCAAAATCCATCGCAGTCAGCGGAACCCATGGAAAGACAACCACAACATCCATGATCTCACACATCCTTCTGGCCGCAGAGAGCGACCCGACCATTTCCGTGGGCGGTATGCTGGATGCCATCGGTGGAAATATCCGCGTCGGAGGATCAGATGTATTTCTGACAGAGGCCTGCGAATACACAAACAGTTTCCTGAACTTCCATCCGAAATACAGCATCATCCTAAATATCGAGGAAGATCATCTGGACTTTTTCAAGGATATTAACGATATCCGGAATTCTTTCCATAAATTTGCGCAGAACACAGCCGCTGACGGTGTGCTGATCCTGAACGCAGCCATTGATCATCCGGAAGAAATTACCGCAGACTTAAAGGAACGTGTCGTTACCTTCGGTCTGACAGAGAACGCAGATTACACCGCAACCGATATTTCTTATAATGAAGCGGCATGCGCATCCTTTACCTTTAATGTACACGGACAGGCAGCCGGACATGTTTCCTTAAACGTTCCGGGCAAACATAACATTGCAAACGCCCTGGCTGCCATCGCTTTTGCCACAGAGGCAGGCATCGACAATGACACCATCATCCGTGGATTACAGGCCTTTGGCGGAACCGCCAGACGATTCGAATACAAAGGAAAACTCGGCGGCATCACCATCATTGATGATTACGCCCATCATCCGACAGAGATTGCAGCTACGTTAACTGCTGCCCGCAATTATCCGCATGACCGGATCATCTGCATCTTCCAGCCGCATACTTACACTCGTACAAAAGCTTTCTGGAATCAGTTTTCCGATGCGCTTTCCTTGGCAGATGTTGTTGTACTGGCAGATGTGTACGCAGCCCGCGAGACCGACACACTCGGCATTCATATGGAAGATCTGGCAGACGATATCCGCAAAAAAGGCACGGAGAGTTACTTCTTCCCGTCCTTTGACGCCATCGAGAATTACCTGCTGGAAACATGTACCGACAACGATCTGTTGATAACTATGGGCGCCGGCGATATTTATCAGGTAGGCGAACATCTTCTTGGCAAACGCTAAAACGTCCTGTTTCCCGAATAAACTTCAAGTACAGTACATGTGACGGTTCCAAACAGTGTACGCTATCATATTTTCTCAAATAATACTGACGTAAAATGTTATGTTATCCACATTGCATCCTTCCCTTTGAAGACTGTGATGTGGATATCTTTTTCTTCTCTTTTTTGGGGCAATATGATATACTTCAAGGCGAAAGAGAGAGTGCAATTATGGCAAAAATTACGTTATACAATGACGCATCGGCATCCGCTACTTTCGTGCCGAATATTTTTATTGACCAATACATGACACAGGCAAACGGCGAGTACGTTAAAATCTATCTTTACCTGCTCCGCTGCATGAATCAGACCGATTCTGATTTTTCCCTCTCCCGGCTGGCCGACCATTTCGACTGTACCGAGAGAGATATTTTGCGTGCCTTAAAATACTGGGAAAAGCTGCGGCTGTTCCGCCTGGATTTTGACGAGAGCCAGAATCTGTCCGGGATCCATCTGCTCTCAGATGCCTATCTTCCTTCTCAGGGAAATAGCAGACCGGCAGCACAGCCGGAAAACAGCAGCAATATTTCCCAAAACAGATCCGGTTATTCCGAAGCAGTTTCCCAGACATCTGCTTCTACGGCTTCCAATCAGGCATCGGCAGGAAGCGGTACGAAAACGGCAAGTGTCACAGACCAGTTTATCCGTTCCGCCAGTCCGAAAAAACAGGTGCAGTATTCCGTCAACGACATGATGGAATTCAGCAAACGCCAGGGTGTGCGGGAACTGATCTTTATCACGGAAAAATACCTTGGACGGACACTGAACCAGACGGATCTGAACATGATCTTTTACTGGTATGACGAATTGCAGCTTTCCACAGAACTCATTGAATACCTGATCGAGGACAGTGTCTCAAAGGGACACACCAGTCTGCATTATATGCAAAGAATCGCGGAAGATTTTGCCGAACGCAAGATTCGCACAGTTCCGGAAGCAAAAGAAGCACTGAGCCATGACAGCACCCTGTATCACGCTGTCATGAAAGCCTTCGGCATCCGCGGCCGCAACCTGGTGCCTTCCGAGACCGCTTTTTTAAAGCAGTGGAGCCTTCAGAAAGGATTTTCCACGGAACTGATCGAGGAAGCCTGCAACCGCACCATCAGCGCCATTCACGAAGCAAGCTTCGGATATGCCAATTCCATCCTGGAGAAATGGCATCTGAACGGTGTACATACGATGGAGGATGTGCGCAAGGCAGACGAGGCTTACCAGCAGAATCAGAAAGGCCGTTCAGAACGACCAGCTTCCTCTTCTGCTTCCCAGAGCCAGTTCACGAACTTCAAACAGCGGGAAAATAACTACAACGATCTGCAGCAGCAGCTTCTGAAGAAATCACTGCAGCAGACCCCAACCTCGAACTCATAAATGTAAGCAGGAGGATATTATGCCACTTACCAATACACAATATGATCAGATCATGCGTGGCTATCAGGACCGACAGTTAGAACGCCAGCGTCTGATCGACACACGCCGGGAGGAGATCGCCGCGGTGATCCCGGAAATCGCAAAACTGGATGCCGACATCGCATCCTTAAGTGTCAAACGTGCCCGGCAGCTGCTGGACGGCGATGCATCCGCACTGAAAGACCTGCACGAACAGATTCAGGCTCTTTCCCTGCAGAAACAGCAGCTTTTACAGGCTCACGGTTACCCGGCAGACTATTTTCAGCCGCCGTACACCTGCCCGGACTGTCAGGACACCGGATACATCGGTCATGAGCGCTGCCATTGTCTGAAGCAGGCAGCCATCGACCTTGTATACACCCAGTCCAACCTAAAGGGCATTCTGGAACAGGAAAACTTTGCTTCTTTTTCCATGGATTACTACGACAACGATATTTACGATGATAATACACGGATTTCTTCCTATGAAGCTGCGCAGAACGCGCTGCTGCAGTGCCGCCGTTTTGTGGACACCTTCGACAGCAGTTTTGAGAACCTGCTTCTGTTTGGCGACACCGGCGTAGGAAAGACCTTTCTGTCCAACTGCGTGGCCAAAGAGCTTCTGGACACCGGACATTCCGTGATCTATTTTTCCGCACATCATCTGTTTGACCTTCTGGCACAGAAAACCTTTGCCAAAGATCCTCAGGCTGCGGAGAGCTATCGCAATATTTTTGACTGTGATCTGCTGATCATCGATGACCTTGGCACGGAGCTGACGAACCATTTCACTACTTCCCAGTTTTTTGTATGCCTGAATGAGCGGATCCGCAAGGAGAAATCCACGCTGATCTCCACGAACCTGCAGCTGTTTGACATCGCGACGATTTATTCCGAACGAATCTTCTCCCGGATCTCCAACAGCTTCACGATTTTGCATTTATTCGGCAAAGATATCCGTATCTGCAAAAAACTTGCCGAAAAATAAGGGATTTTTCTCATTTAAACTGTTTAATTCCCTATATTCCCAGAAATCCCTTGTCACAGGCGGGGATTCAGTGCTATAATGCCATCGTATTTATAAACAAACGAAAAGATTTGATGGAGGAACTTTTCTAATGCATAACGACCAGAGAAACTTAGAAACTATCCCTGCTGGTACTCTTGGAATCATTCCACTTGAGAGCATCAGCGAGATCGGTGAAAAGGTAGACAAATACCTTGTAAAATGGAGATGTGTCCGCGAACATGAGCATGAGGATGACATTGCTTTCCAGGGATATCTTCGTGATTCCTATATTCTTGATGCTTCCTGCCCGCGTTTCGGCAGCGGTGAAGCAAAAGGTATCATTGACGAATCTGTTCGTGGATATGACCTTTATATCATGACAGATGTCACAAACTATTCCCTGACATACAAACTCTGTGGACATGAGAACCATATGTCGCCGGATGATCATTATCAGGATCTGAAACGTATGATCGCTGCAGCAAACGGTAAGGCAAGACGGATTACTGTCATTATGCCTTTCCTGTATGAGAGCCGCCAGCACAGACGTACTGCAAGAGAGTCTATGGACTGCGCAATGGCACTTCAGGAGCTGATCAGCATGGGTGTTGACAATATCATCACTTTCGATGCACATGATCCGCGTGTACAGAATGCGATCCCGCTTCACGGATTTGATACCGTCCAGCCGGCTTACCAGTTCGTAAAAGGTATCCTGAGCAACGTAGATGACCTTAAAATCGATAATGACCATCTGATGATCATCAGCCCGGATGAGGGAGCTACAAGCCGTGCCGTATTCCTTGCCAGCGTACTTGGCGTAGACATGGGTATGTTCTACAAACGTCGTGATTACAGCCACATCGTAGACGGTACAAACC
>CAVKTR010000043.1:0-24654 GCA_963659325.1 Dysosmobacter segnis | reverse complement strand
TGTATTTCCCGGACTTCCGCTGTCCAGCGCATCCTGCGCCATCTTCGGAATCGCCGCATAGAACTCCTCTCGCGGAATTCCATACTTCTCTAACGTCGGCACTTCGCACACCTCACAGATATGCTCGATTGCTTTTAGGAACTGCTCTGCGGCCGCAATATCGCCCATTTCGGCATCTGCCACACCAATTGCCCTTGCAAGGTCTGCAAACCGCTCATATGCCCCTTCTAACGCGAAGGAGAAGCATGCCTTCAGCAGCATGGCATTGGAAATACCATGTGCCACATGAAACAGTGCTCCGATCGGGCGGCTGAGCCCATGCACCAGCGTCACACTGGAATTGTTGATGCAGATTCCTGCTTCTAATGCTGCCAGCGCCATCTGATGTCTGGCTTCCCGGTTTTTGCCATCACGATAGGCAATCGGAAGATATTTCATGATTCGTTTTACTGCTGACACCGCCAGTGTATCGGTCATATCCATCGCTTTTCTTGAGGTATATGCTTCCACCGCATGTGTCAGGGCATCCAATCCTGTTGCGGCAGTGACTGACTGCGGAGATGACATGCTGAACGTCTCGTCCACGATTGCAATCTTCGGGATCAGGCAGTCTCCTTTCAGCAGCATCTTGATGTCTTTTTCAGAATCCGTGATAACCGTGAATTTTGTCGCTTCGGAACCGGTTCCGGCTGTGGTCGGAATCGCCACCACCGGTCCTGCCATTTTTGTAATTTCTTTTCCGTTAAAATCTGAAATACGGCCCTCATTTGCAGCCATGACAGCGATTGCTTTCGCCGAATCGAGCGGGCTTCCTCCGCCGAATCCGATGCAGTAATCGCAGCCTTTTTGCTGGAATACGCTGACACCTGCATTGATCATGACATCCGTCGGTTCTCCTGTGATCTCCGAAAACGTCACAAATTCAATGCCGTGATCTGCAAGCATCCGGCTTAACTCGCCAAACATTTCCGATTTTACCACATGCGGGCCTGTCACCAGCAGCGCTTTTTTGCCGCATTGTTTCAGATATCCGACTGCTTCAGCGAAACAGTCCCTTCCTGTAAATATATGTTCCGGGGTCAGATAGTGAGCCATGAATCCACCTCCGTTAATACTTCATCTACTTTGACCATCTCCTCACGCAGCTGTTCTTCGGTAATGATCAGTGCCGGGTTGACAAAGATCATATTTTCGTGGGAATAAGTCATAAATTTCTTTGCTTTCAGCATACCGATGATCTTGCCCATGGTTCCTTCCGGATCTTTGCCATATGGTACCAGCGGTTCTTTTGTCTCTCTGTCTTTGACAAGCTCGATGGATGAGAAGAGGCCGATGTAACGCACATCACCGATGCACGGATGTTTCTCTTTTAACTCCTCTAAAAGTTCTCCAAGGACTTTACCAACTTTATTGACATTCTCTAAAATATTTGCCTCTTTGTAGTAGTTGACGCAAGCCACACCTGCTGCACAAGCCAGCGGATGTCCACTGTAAGTCAGTCCACAGGAAAGCAGATGGTCATCAAAATAAGCTGCGATCTTGCTGCTGACAGCTACGCCGCCAAGCTGTACATAACCACAGGTAACACCTTTTGCAAATGTCACGATGTCCGGTTTGATGTCAAAGTTTTCAAATGCAAACATTTTACCTGTTCTGCACCAGCCAGCCATAACTTCATCACAGATCATGACAATGCCAAATTCATCACAGATTTTGCGGACACCCGGCAGATATCCTTTCGGTGGGATGATGACACCGTTTGAACCTGTGATGGTCTCCATAACGATGGCTGCCACGCTGTCCGGTCCTTCGTAAATGATCTGCTCTCTTAATTTTGCGAGATAATATTTTGTAGCATCTTCCTCAGATGCAAATTCGATCGGCTCACGGTATACATACGGATCAAAAAATTTGATAAATCCAGGAATACCTGGCTCCAACGGGTATCTACGCGGCTCACCGGTCAGGTTTCCTGCTCCGAAAGATGATCCGTGATAACTTCTGTAACGACTGAATACTTTATTTCTTCCTGTATACATACGGGCAATTTTTACTGCATTTTCATTGGCATCCGCACCTGCATTTGTGAAAAATACTTTTCCGAAGTTGTCCGGAAGAAGGTCAATGATCATTTTTCCAAGGGTTGCTCTGCTTTCTGCTGCATAAGCCGGTCCGACAAAGCAGAATTTATCTACCTGAGCCTTGATAGCATCCCCGATGGCTTTATTTCCAAATCCAACATTCAGGTTTACAAGCTGGGAGGACATATCGGTATAACGGTTACCCTCCGCATCATACATGTAAATGCCCTCTGCATGATCGATAACGATAGGATTCAACCCCGCCTGTTTACTCCATGACTGCAATACATACTTTTTACTTGTCTCTTTGATTTCCTGAGCGTTCATAATCCTGTTCCTCCTTAAAATAATTATAAAAACCTGAAGCGTTCTTTTTCTCTCAATTATTACTCACCACTTATCAAGTGGGGGGCTGTCCCGACGGATATAAAACATCCACATTTCGCTCTCGCTGTCTGCTGATCGGGTTTAAAAAAGGAGCCAGACCTTTCGGTATTGGCTCCTTTGCGCTTCCCTTTTTGGTTAACGCCATTTTAGTTTTTTTTTTCGTTGGAAACAAGGATTCTAAGCCTAAGTTTTTCTGTGCTTAAGCACACAACCCTTACTTTTTCTTCCTGCTTCTTCTCACCCTGAACTTCGGGCATTCCACTACCTGACAGCGAAAACTCTGTTTGCAGTCTTGTCTGCACTCCTCACAGATTTCGTTGTACTGGATCTCCTGCGCCTCGTTCAACATAAAATCTGCTTCGCCCATGGGCATGCCATAGATCAGCTCCGACAGGTCTAACTGTTCATATGTCTCCGCATTTTCTCTGTCTGAAAATGCCTCTTCCGGCAGATTATTCCTGCTCATTGCCTTTTGCCTCTGTCGCAGTCTCCGGCTGATCTACTGTCAGTCCTTCTGCTTTTTCACCTTCGGTTCCTTCTGCGTCCTCTGCAGCTTCTTCTCCTTCTAACGTCTCATCTTCCTTGACTTTGGTGATACTTGCTACTTTAACGTCATCTTCCATGTTGATCAGTTTGACACCTGAGGTGACACGGCCGAGGATAGATATATCGCTGACTTTCATACGGATGATAATACCCTCTGTATTGATGATCATGATCTCATTTTCATCATTTACGGCTTTCACGCCAACCAGATTTCCGGTCTTCTCTGTGATCTTGTAGCATTTTACACCTTTACCGCCACGGTTCTGGGCTGTAAATTCATCGATAGAAGTACGTTTTCCAAGTCCGCGCTCAGATACGATCAGCAGATGCTCACCCTGGGTATTCAGCTGCATGCCGACTACTTCATCACCGTCTGTCAGACTCATACCGATAACGCCCATGGATACACGACCGGTGCTTCTTACATCGGTCTCATGGAAACGGATACACTGACCATATTTTGTCACCAGGAATATATCCTGTGTATCATCGGTAAACTTAACCTCGATCAGTTCATCATCTTCACGTAATGTAATGGCTGCCAGACCTGTCTTTCTGACATTTGCATAATCCGTGATAGATGTTTTCTTCACGATACCGTTCTTTGTTGCCATAAACAGATACCAGCCTTCTTTGTACTCCTTGATCGGGATAACTGCTGTGATCTTCTCACCCGGTGCCAGCTGCAGCAGGTTGATAATGGCAGTTCCGCGGGCCGTTCTGCTTGCCTCCGGAATCTCGTAAGCCTTCATACGGTATACTTTTCCGGTATTTGTAAAGAACATCAGATAATGGTGGGAAGTTGTCATAAACAGCTCCTCGATATAATCATCATCGATGGTCTCCATACCTTTGATACCACGGCCGCCACGATGCTGTGCACGGAAGTTATCTGCGCTCATACGTTTGATATAGCCAAGTTTTGTCATTGCAATGACTGTATTTGTCACCGGAATCAGGTCTTCCATGGAAATATCATACTCATCGTATCCGATGGATGTACGTCTGTCATCGCCATATTTTGCACTGATCACCATGATCTCTTCTTTGATCACACCAAGCAGTTTTTTCTCATCTGCCAGGATTGCTTTCAACTCAGCGATACGGGCCATCAGCTCTTTGTACTCAGCTTCCAGCTTCTCACGTTCCAGACCGGTCAGAGCTCTCAGTCGCATATCTACGATGGCCTGGGACTGTGCATCGGTCAGACCGAAACGCTCCATTAATTTTGTTTTTGCTTCCTGTGTCGTACGGCTTCCACGGATGATGGAAATTACCTCATCAATGTTGTCCAGCGCGATCAGCAAGCCCTGTAAAATATGAGCACGCTCTTCAGCTTTGTTTAACTCATATTTTGTACGTCTGGTTACTACATCCTCCTGATGTCTCAGGTAATGTTTCAGCATATCAAGCAGGTTTAATACCTTCGGCTCATTGTTGACCAGAGCCAGCATGATGACACCAAATGTATCCTGCAGCTGTGTATGTTTGAATAACTGATTTAAGATAACGTTCGGGTTTACGTCTTTTCTCAGCTCGATACATACACGCATACCCTGACGGTCAGACTCATCACGGAGATCTGTGATACCGTCTACTCGTTTATCTTTTACCAGCTCAGCGATCTTCTCAATGAGGCGGGCTTTATTTACCATATACGGAAGCTCTGTGACAACGATACGGTTTTTGCCATTCTGCATCGGTTCGATATCTGTCACGGCACGCACGCGGATCTTGCCACGTCCGGTACGATAAGCCTCCTCGATACCTGCAGTACCAAGGATCATGCCGCCGGTCGGGAAATCCGGGCCTTTGACAACTTCCAGAATTTCTTCGATGGTTGTGTCTCTGTCCTCTTCTACGCGGTTGTCAATGATTTTTACAACAGCGCTGATGACTTCACGCAGGTTGTGCGGCGGAATGTTTGTCGCCATACCTACGGCGATACCTGTGGTTCCGTTTACCAGAAGGTTTGGATATCTGGAAGGAAGCACTACCGGCTCTTTCTCTGTCTCATCAAAGTTTGGCTGGAAATCAACAGTATTTTTGTTGATATCAGCCAGCATTTCCATGGAAATTTTGCTCAGACGCGCCTCAGTGTAACGCATGGCAGCGGCCCCGTCACCGTCCACAGAACCAAAGTTTCCGTGACCATCCACCAGCGGATAACGTGTGGACCAGTCCTGCGCCATGTTTACCAGGGCACCATAGATGGAGCTGTCTCCATGTGGATGATATTTACCCATTGTATCACCGACAATACGCGCACATTTACGATGCGGTTTGTCCGGTCCGTTGTTCAATTCGATCATGGAGTAGAGAACACGGCGCTGTACCGGTTTTAATCCGTCTCTGACATCTGGAAGAGCTCTGGATGCGATTACGCTCATGGCATAATCGATGTAGGATTTCTCCATGGTTTTCTTCAGGTCCACGTCGTGGATCTGATCAAATATCTTGTCGTCCATTTTTATTCCTCTCTCTAATGTGGGAAAATATATTTTTTAAAAACTGTTGTGAAAAACCACACGCAGACACGGACGATTTTCTATCTCCGTTGCGCCGCCTATTTCCGCCTCCTTCCGCGAACTCGCTTGCAAAATCAGCAAGCTCAAACACACTCACGGAGGCGGGCTATGCTCACTCCGATAACAAAAATCGCCCTACCGTCTCGCTTTGTGGTTTTTCACTTCCAGTTTTTGTATAAAATCTACTGTTTTCTTCTTTTCCCTTACTACGTTTCGTCTGTCACTACATCATGTAATGTATACAAAATCAGGCATTTCTACATCTGATTCATCTATTCGAACCATGTGCGGTATTTATACATCTAAGTTTTCTACGTACTTCGCATTGGCTTCGATGAAGTCACGACGCGGCTCTACTTTGTCTCCCATCAGGGTTGTGAATGTCAGGTCGATCTCTGCGGTTGCAGCCTCATCCATGGTGACACGGCGCAGGATTCGTTTTTCCGGATCCATGGTTGTCTCCCAGAGCTGTTCTGCATCCATCTCGCCCAGTCCTTTATATCGCTGGATCTTGTTGCTGGAGTCACGTCCTACTTCTGCCAGAATGGCATTTAACTGCTCGTCGCTGTATGCGTACCATACTTTTTTGTTTTTTTCCAGTTTGTACAGTGGCGGCTGTGCCAGATATACATAACCCTGTTTGATCAGTTCCGGCATGAAACGATACAGGAAGGTCAGCAGTAAGGTACTGATATGAGCACCGTCCACATCGGCATCGGTCATGATGATGATCTTGTGGTAACGCAGTTTTGTGATATCGAAGTCTTCATGGATACCGGTTCCGAAAGCGGTGATCATGGCTTTGATCTCGGCATTTCCGTAGATCTTATCCAGCCTTGCTTTCTCTACGTTCAGGATTTTTCCACGCAGCGGAAGGATAGCCTGTGTTGCACGGCTTCTTGCTGTCTTTGCAGAACCACCGGCAGAATCACCCTCTACGATGTAGATCTCACAGTTTTTCGGATCTTTATCGGAACAGTCTGCCAGTTTTCCCGGAAGGGACATTCCCTCCAGAGCGGTTTTTCTTCTGGTCAGATCACGGGCTTTACGGGCTGCCTCACGGGCACGCTGTGCCAGCAGGGATTTCTCGCAGATCGTTTTTGCAACGGTCGGGTTCTGCTCCAGGAAGTAAGTAAGCTGCTCACTTACCACGCTGTCTACCGCACCACGGGCTTCGCTGTTTCCAAGTTTCTGTTTTGTCTGTCCCTCAAACTGAGGCTCAGAGATTTTAACACTGATGATGGCGGTCAGACCCTCACGGATATCCTCACCGGAAAGGGCTGCTTCGTTTTCTTTCACCAGTTTGTTTGCCTTTGCATAAGAGTTAAATGTCTTTGTCAGGGCATTTCGGAATCCGGCGAGATGCGTACCACCTTCCGGAGTCGTGATATTGTTTACAAAACTGAAGGTTGATTCGTTGTAGGAGTCATTATGCTGCATTGCAACCTCTACATAGACGCCGTCGCGCTCACCCTCACAGTAAATAACGTTTTCATACAGAGCTTCTTTGCTCTTGTTCAGATACTGAACGAACTCTTTGATACCGCCTTCGTAATGGAAGGTTTCTGTGCGCTCCTGTCCCGGTCTCTTGTCCGTCAGAACAATGCGCAGGTTTTTGGTCAGGAATGCCATCTCACGCAGACGCTGGCGCAGTACATCATAGTCATACACGGTCTCCTCAAAAATGCTTCCATCCGGGGAGAAGGTTACTTTTGTACCGGTCTGGTCTGCCGGGCAGTCACCAACAACTTTCAGCGGATACATGGTTTTTCCACGCTCATAGCGCTGCTGATAAATGTGTCCGTCTCTGCATACCTGAACTTCCAGCCAGTTTGAAAGGGCGTTTACTACGGAAGCACCTACACCGTGCAGTCCGCCGGATACTTTGTACCCTCCACCGCCAAATTTTCCGCCTGCATGCAGAATGGTAAATACAACCTCTACCGCCGGTTTTCCGGCTTTGTGGTTGATATCTACCGGGATTCCACGGCCGTTATCGGTAACGGTAATGGTATCGCCTTCGTTGATCGCTACATTTATCTCCGAGCAAAATCCTGCAAGCGCCTCATCCACTGCGTTATCCACGATCTCGTATACAAGATGGTGAAGTCCGCGGGAAGAAGTACTTCCGATATACATACCCGGTCTTTTTCGTACTGCTTCGAGACCTTCCAAAATCTGAATCTGATCTCCACCGTATTCTGTACTCATTCCTGTCCTCCTACTGTTCTGCTATCGTGCCTTCCCTGACGAAAAACACTTTATTTATGTGAAATCTATTTTTAACAAATTCATCCAGACCCGTACATGTGATGACGGTCTGAATATCATGGATGCTGTTCAGCAGATAATTCTGCCGGTTGCTGTCAAGCTCTGACAGCACATCATCCAGAAGTAACACCGGCGTATCGTGGATCAGCTGTTTCACCAGCTCGATCTCCGCCAGTTTTAACGAAAGTGCAGATGTCCTCTGCTGCCCCTGGGAACCGTATTTGCGGATGTCCGTCTCATTGATCAGGAAGGAAATATCATCCCTGTGCGGTCCGTAAGACGTCATTCCCATTTTCAGGTCCTTCATGCGGGATTCTTCCATGCGCGCCGCCAGCTCCTCTGCCGTAGCAGACGGTTCATACACCAGCTGCAGCGTTTCCTTATTTCCGGAAATATTCTGATGGATTCCCCGGACCATTTCATTCAGTTCCTGCAAAAACGCCTGCCGGCGCTGAATGATCTTTGTTCCATAGAGCACCAGCTGCTCATCCCACACCGGAAGCGTTGCCTCCAGATCCGGCCGGAAATGGATGTCCTTCAGCAGTTTGTTGCGCTGCTGCAGGATCTTGTGATATTTCGTCAGATTGTGCAGGTAAATATTGTCTAACTGACTTAACTCCATATCCATAAATCTGCGGCGCCCCGCCGGTCCGTCTTTGATAATATTCAAATCCTCCGGAGAAAAAACAACCAGATTCAGGATTCCAAACAGTTCTCCGGCTTTCCGGATCGGAATGCCGTTGACTGCGATTCCCTTGGCACTGTTTTTCTTCAGATGAATATCGATCCTGTTTTCCATACCGTTTTTTTCCACAATGGTGCGGATATGTGCCTCGTCCGCGTCAAAACGGATCATTTCTTTGTCCTTGCTGCCTTTGTGGGACTTTGTGGTTCCGCTGACATACAGGGATTCCAGCACATTTGTCTTTCCCTGGGCATTATCTCCGTACAAGATATTGGTTCCGGCATCAAAGGCGATGCCGAGAGCCTGGTAGTTGCGAAAATTCTTTAATTCCAGTGATTTTATAATCATTTGCCGATCTGAACACTCTCTCCGTTAAATGTAATGACATCTCCTTCGTGGAGCTTTTTGCCGCGCTGGTATTCTACTTCTCCGTTGACCTCTACCTGTCCGTCCTGGATCAGCATTTTGGCATCCACGCCGGAGCCAACCATGCCGGCAAGCTTCATGGCCTGGCCAAGTTTGATAAAATCATCTCTGATGATAACTTTTTCCATATGTCTCTCCCATCTGCCTCTTAATTTGAAAACCTCTTGAAGAGGTTCTGCAAATAAGCTTCTGTTTTCTGTAATACTTCTGCCACTGCCTTTATACCGTTGCAGCGTTGAAGTTAACCGGAAGGATCAGATATACGAATGTACCTGCATCATCCTTGATAAAGCAAGGAGCCTTCGGGTTTACCATGTATAAAGTAACTTCCTCTTCGTCAATCACACGCAGTGCATCAATGAAGAATTTCGGGTTAAAGCCGATCAGAAGGTCTTTTCCCTCTTTCTCGATCTCGATCTCCTCATTCATGGAACCTACAAAAGAGTTGATCTTTAACTGCAGGCTCTCGTCCTGAATGTTCAGGATGATCGGTTTTTTGTCACCCTCGCGGATCAGCAGGGTTGCACGATCGATACAGCTTAAAAACTCACGTTTGTTGATTTTTACCTTTGTCTCGTAATCAGAGGAAAGCATCTGATCAATATGGAAATACTCGCCCTCGATCAGTCGGGATACAACCTTTGTCTGATCAAACTCAAACAAAATATGGTTGTCCGCAAAGAAGATATCTACCATATCTTCTGCTTCGCCGGTGAGGATTTTGCTGATCTCCTGTAAAGTCTTGCCCGGAACGACTACTTTTAACGGGCTGTAGTTTTCTTTTAACTCAATATTCCGGATGGAAATACGGTGTCCGTCCAGAGATACGACTCTCAGGCGGTTCTCGTTGATCTCAAAAAGTTCACCGGTCATCAGTTTGTTTGTATCGTTATCCGCGATAGAGAAAATTGTCTGGCGAACCACATCCTTCAGTGTGAACTGGGAAATACGGATGGACTCGTTTTTCTCAATATATGGCAGATAGGAAAAATCTTCGCCGGATTTTCCAACAATATTAAATTTGGCTTTTTCGCAGGTAATGGTTGTCTGGAAAGAATCATCGGATTCGATCACAACGTCATTATCCGGAAGTTTACGAACGATCTCGGAGAAGAATTTTGCATCCAGTGCAATGATTCCGCGCTCCACGATCTCTCCTTCGATTACTGTCTCTATGCCAAGTTCCATGTCATTTGCAGTCAGCTTGATCTCATTTGCCGATGCATCGATGAGGATACATTCCAGAATCGGCATGGTTGTTCTGGATGGAACAGCCTTGGATACAATGCTGACACCCTTTACCAGGTTTGCTTTTGAACAGATTAACTTCATAATGTGAATAACTCCTTTCAGGTATCATATCTTCGCGTAATATATCTATATATAAATGGTTTTCATCGTAATCGTCTTAGGGGCTGTCGATAAGTGTATAACGCCGCAAAGCCTTACGTTAAGAGGATTACTGCCATCATTCTTTTCTCTTTTGCTGTGAATAATATGTTAAATTCCGGGCATACTATGTGGATAAGCTCTCATACTTTGTCCTGTCTGCAAAAAATATCCGTCGCCAGTGGAACTTTTTTCGCCCGTTTTAGCATGGATTGATCTTTTTCCGGATCGTTGTCACCGTCCGTTCCACAGACTTATCCACACTGATATCGTCCGCCACTTTTTTGATCCCGTGCACCACTGTGGAATGATCTCTGCCGCCCACCGCTTTTCCGATGGTCTCTAAGGATGCATCCGTCATATTTTTGCACAGATACATGGCGATCTGCCGTGGTTTTGCCACATCATTGCTCCGGGATTTTGATAAGATCTGATCCATGGTAATGCCAAAATGCTCCGCAACTACTTCCACGATCAGCTCCGGTGTCACTTCCAGCGGCTTATCCGGTGAAATAATGTTCTGCAGTTCTTTCACCGCGATCTCCATGGTGATATCCGTCTGCACCAGGTTTGCGTAAGCGATCAGCTTGTTTAACGCGCCCTCCAGTTCCCGGATATTTGACTTAATGTTCACCGCAATGTAATTCAGGATCTCATCATCCAGTGCAAAACCGTCCAGTTCCTCTTTTTTCCGTAAAATGGCCATACGGGTCTCATAATCCGGCGCTCCGATGTCTGCCAAAAGTCCCCATTCAAACCGGGATCGGATGCGCTCTTCCAGCGTCTCCATCTCTTTCGGCGGCCGGTCACTGGATAAAATGATCTGTTTTTTGGCCACATGAAGCTCATTGAAGGTGTGAAAAAATTCTTCCTGTGTGCTTTCTTTTCCTATAATAAACTGCACATCATCAATCAACAGCACGTCAATGCTGCGGTATTTTTCACGGAAGCGGCTCATGGCCGTATTATTTCCATTTCGGATCGCTTCAATTAATTCATTGGTAAATGTTTCCGATGAAACATACAGAACCTTCAGTTCAGGATGTGTGGACTGAATAAAATGTGCTATGGAATGCATCAGATGTGTCTTGCCAAGTCCCACGCCACCATAGATAAACAGCGGATTGTATACTTCTCCGGGGGATTCCGCCACAGCCAGTGCCGCCGAATGGGCAAACCGGTTATTATTTCCCACCACAAATGTATCGAATGTATAGTTCGGATTCAGATTTGACCGTTCCGCTTCTTCTGTCGTAGCACGCCGTCTCGGATGCGGCATTTTCAGCTTCTTCGCCTGTTCCGGAAGAACAAATTCGATCTCATATTCTGTTCCTGTGATCTCGGCCACCGCAACCTTCAACGGAAGGTAATATTTCCTATTAATATAGGTAAGGCCCATCTGCTCACTGGACACCAGAATATAGATGCGTTCGTTCTGAATTGCGAAAATCTGCAGCGGCTTTAACCACGTATTAAAAGAGATATCCGTCAATTCATGCTCCCGTTTCACAGTCTGAAGAATCTCATCCCATTTCTCTTCGACCAGATGCATAACACGCTCCATTTCCTTTTTTCCGGCTCTGTTTTACATTTCTAACTGATTTGAGCCGTTTTTAACAATTTACACGATCCATTTTCATTTCAACATGCGCTGGATAGTTGTCCAATGTCTATGATAACTCAAATCGCGCCATTTTTCAATGAAAACTTCATATCCGCACAGGAGTACATGCACGGCCAAAAATGGATTTTCGGGCGTTTTACACGCTTTTTGAAAACTTTTCAAAATTCTATTGACTTGTCAGACATTATTTGCTATCATCGGAAATGATGCTACGAAGATTGGAGGTGTATCACGATGAAAATGACTTATCAGCCAAAGAAGAGACAGAGAGCGAAAGTTCACGGTTTCAGAAAAAGAATGAGTACAGCAGGCGGAAGAAAAGTTTTGGCCGCTAGAAGATTAAAAGGAAGAAAAAAATTAACAGCTTAGGCCACAACGTTTGTGGTCTTTTCTTCTCTTTAAACAAAATGTTTTGAAATCAGAGGACAGGAAACATGCATTTTTCAGAATCATTAAAGAAGAACAGGGATTTCCGCAAAGTTTATCGTGAAGGAAAATCTTATGCAAACAGACTATTGGTTATGTATACACTGAAAAATGACTCGGACAGAAACAGATTAGGAATTTCCGTCAGTAAGAAAGTTGGTAACAGTGTTGTAAGACATCACATTACCCGATTAGTAAGAGAAAGTTACAGACTACACGAAGAGATGTTCCATAGTGGTTGGGACATTGTAGTCATCGCAAGGGCAGGCGCAAAAAACGCATCATATCACGAAATCGAATCCGCATTGCTGCACTTGGGAAATCTTCAGAAAATCATGAACCCCGAAGAAAAGAAGATGGAATCACATTGAAAAAAATATTGATTTTTTTAATAAAATGGTATCGTAAATACATTTCTCCGATGAAAACCACGAAATGTCCTTATTACCCGACCTGCTCCACCTACGGACTGGAAGCAGTAGAGAAGTACGGAGCATGGAAGGGTGGGTTACTTGCGCTCTGGCGCATTTTACGCTGTAATCCGTTCTCAAAGGGTGGTTACGATCCGGTTCCATGATTATAGGAGGCAACCAGATGGATTCCTTATTTTTACTTACACAGAATTCAGGTAAGATTTTAGGACCAATCGCAAAGGTACTCGGTTACCTTATGAATGCAATTTACGTATTTATGGACAAGTTTTTAAACATCCAGAACGTAGGTCTGACAATCATCGTATTTACGATTGTTATCTATCTTTGCTTACTTCCGCTTACCTATAAACAGCAGAAGTTTTCAAAGATGTCACAGATCATGAACCCTGAGATTCAGGCAATTCAGAAAAAGTATAAAAACAGAAGAGATCAGGCATCCGTTCAGGCTATGAACGAGGAGACCCAGGCCGTTTACCAGAAATACGGTGTATCTCCATCCGGAAGCTGTATCTTTATGATCATCCAGCTCCCGATCCTGTTTGCTCTCTATCGTGTTATTTACAATGTACCGGCTTACATCACCGGTGTAAAAAACACATTTGAAGGTGTCGTTACCGGCATTATGGGAACCAAGGGATATCAGGATACCATGAGTTCATTCCTTGAAAAAGTATCCGATAAAAATTCCGTATTTCGTGGTGTCAGCCTGAATTTTGATGGAACAAAACAGCAGGCATACGACTCTATCATTGATGTACTTTACAAATGTACCAGTGACAACTGGACATTACTGCAGGATAAATTCAGCGGATTATCTGACGTTATCGCAAGCACTCAGTCTGCAGTAGAGCATTTTAACAACTTCCTCGGAATCAATATCGTATATTCCCCGAAGACAATTATCTCTACAAGTTTCCATGAAGGACACTATGTACTGATCATCCTTGCTCTGCTTGTACCGATCCTTGCAGCTTTAACTCAGTTCCTGAACATCCGTCTGATGCCGCAGGCAGCAAGTGGCGGACAGCAGGAAGCAATGGCAAGCCAGATGAAGATGATGAACTACATGATGCCGCTTTACTCTGTATTCATCGTATTTTTCCTTCCTGTCGGTGTCGGCATCTACTGGATCGCAGGTTCCGTGATCCGAAGCTTCCAGCAGTTCCTGCTGAACAAACACTTTGACAAGATGGATCTTGAGAAAGTCATCAAAGAGAATCAGGCAAAAGCAGCTGAAAAGAACAAAAAGAAAATCGAGAAAAAAGGTGTCGCTGGTCAGGAGATCGCTAACGCTGCCAAAATGAACACTCGTAATATCCAGTACAAATCCATGGCTGACAAGGCAGCTTCTGTTTCTCATAAAGAGGTGAAACAGGATACTGGAAAGAAATACAAAGAGGGAAGTATGGCTTCCAAAGCAAATCTTGTAAAAGATTTCAACAACAAAAATACAAAATAGGGAGGGCATTGTAATGGATTTTATCGAATTTACAGGAAAAACTGTTGATGATGCACTTACAAATGCACTGGTTGAACTTGGCGTAACAAGCGATCAGATTGATTATGAAGTGCTGGAAAAAGGCAGTTCAGGATTTCTTGGATTCAACAGTAAACCGGCAAAAATCAAAGCCCGCAAAAAATATACCGTTGTAAATCATATCAGAAATTTCCTTTCCCAGATATTTCATGCTATGGGACTTGAAGTTGAGATCCTGATCAACGCTTCCGCAGAGGAAGAGAATGTATACGACGTAGAACTGAAAGGTGCTGAGATGGGCGTTCTGATCGGTAAACGTGGTCAGACACTGGATTCTCTTCAGTATCTTACAAACCTCGCCATCAACAAACACTCTGACACATACATAAGAGTAAAACTTGATACTGAGGATTACCGTAAGAGAAGAAAAGATACACTCGAAAACCTGGCAAAGAATATTGCTTACAAAGTAAAACGTACCAAAAAAGCAGTATCTCTGGAGCCGATGAATCCGTTTGAGAGACGCGTGATTCATTCCGCACTGCAGAATGACCGCTATGTATCTACACACAGCGAAGGTGATGAGCCTTTCAGACATGTTGTAATTACATTAAAGAGACAGTAATTTGTTATTTTATTCTAATTTAAAAACTTTCAGAAAAGACGGATGCGGACACGGATAATTTTCTGTGTCTGCTGCGCCGCTTATTTCCGCTTCCTTCCGCGAACTCGCTTGCAAAACCGGCAAGCTCAAACACACTCACGGAAGCGGGCTATGCTCGCAGCCACGACGAAAATTAACCTATCGTCCAGCATCCGTCTTTTGCTGAAAGTTTTCTTTACGTTATGAAATAAAAATATTATAATAAAAAACAAAATGCATTTAGGTAACATAGTTTATTTTCTATTAGATACTTTCGGATTTTTTTGATTATAACCAGAATAACTATTTTGAAATGTTCCGAAAGTACATTAATATTTAATCTGAGAGAAGAACGCGAATATGAAAACTGATACAATTGCAGCGATTGCAACAGCCATGTCCAATTCCGGTATCGGAATCGTCCGCATCAGCGGTGACGAAGCGTTAGAAGTTGCAGATCGCATTTTTCGTCCAAAAAAGGGAAGCCGCAAGGTTTCCGATATGGAGACACATACCATCCACTATGGCTATGTGGTAGACGGTGAAGAAGTAGTAGACGAAGTTATGCTTCTGATCATGAAAGCACCTCGCAGTTACACCTGCGAAGATACCATCGAGATCGACTGTCACGGTGGTGTTCTGGTTATGAAAAAAATACTGGAAACAGTTTTAAAATATGGAGCCCGCCCGGCAGAACCGGGAGAATTTACAAAACGGGCCTTCTTAAACGGACGTATCGATCTGTCCCAGGCAGAGTCCGTAATCGACGTAATCAACGCCCAGAATGAACTGGCCTTAAAGAGTTCCGTCAGCCAGTTGCAGGGTGCCGTTTTGGAGAAAATAAAGGACATTCGTGCTGTTGTACTGCATGAGATCGCCTTTATCGAATCCGCCCTGGATGATCCGGAGCATGTTTCACTGGAAGGCTATCCGGAACAGCTGCATGAGATCATGAGTGATGCTCATGCCAAAGTAAAAAAACTGCTGGATTCTTCCGATAACGGAAAGATGTTAAAAGAAGGTATCAACACAGCCATCGTCGGCAAGCCAAACGCCGGCAAATCTTCCCTGCTGAATATTCTGGTGGGAGAGGAGCGTGCCATTGTTACAGAAATCGCTGGTACGACCCGTGATATCCTTCAGGAGCAGATTCAGATCGGCGGCATTGGATTAAATGTCATTGATACCGCTGGAATCCGCGATACAGAAGATATCGTCGAAAAAATCGGCGTCAATAAATCCAGAGAATATATAGAAAAAGCAGACCTGATCATCTATGTCGTAGATTCCTCCACAGAGCTGGATGAAAACGACCAGGAGATCATCGAGGCCATTCAGGATAAGAAGGCCATCGTTCTGCTGAATAAATCCGATCTGGATACAAAGACAGATGCATCTGTTTTACAGGCGCGTTTAGACAAACCGATCCTTTCTATTTCAGCAAAGAATAACACCGGAATCCATGAGTTGGAAGAACTCATTAAAGAGATGTTTTTCAGTGGAAAACTGTCCTTCAACGATGAAGTATATATCACAAATATCCGTCAGAAAAATGCTCTGTCTGAGGCAGAGAGCAGCCTGAAAATGGTGTTACAAAGCATAGACGATGGAATGCCGGAGGATTTCTTTACGATTGATATGATGAATGCCTATGAGACACTGGGTACGATCATCGGTGAATCTGTGGGTGAAGATCTGGTGAATGAGATCTTTAGTAAATTCTGTATGGGTAAGTAATGCACCAGTTCACTCATCATATGTATTCAGATATTGATCATGCTTGCATGAGGAAATATCTGGATACATAATGATGAAGGGAGCGCCTTTTTATGAGCAAAAGAGTTCGCTGTGCGAACGATACTTCTTGAATGATAATTCAAGAAGGGTTGGAAAAGCCCAGAATGGGCGTTTTGCGAATGGCGCGTGTGAACAGTTAAACAATATACAAGGAGAAATATATGCCAGTTGTAAAAGAAAATTATGATGTTTGTATCGTCGGTGCAGGTCATGCAGGCTGTGAAGCAGCTCTCGCCTGCGCACGACTCGGACTGGAAACCATTCTTTTTACCATCAGCATTGAAAGCGTGGCCATGATGCCGTGTAATCCGAATATCGGAGGCAGCTCCAAAGGCCATCTGGTACGCGAAATCGATGCCTTAGGCGGTGAGATGGGTGTCAATATCGACCATACCTTTATCCAGTCTAAAATGTTAAATAAATCAAAAGGGCCTGCCGTTCATTCCCTGCGTGCACAGGCGGACAAAGCCGATTACAGTGCCAGAATGAGACAGTTATTACAAAACACCGACCATCTGACACTGCGCCAGGCAGAGGTTACCGAACTGATGGTGGAAGATAAGCAGATTCGTGGTGTGAAAACGTTTTCAGGTGCAGAATATTATGCAAAAGCAGTCGTGCTTTGCACCGGTACTTATCTAAAAGCCCGCTGTCTCTATGGAGATGTGGTCAATCATACCGGCCCGAACGGACTGCAGGCAGCCAACCATCTGACAGATTCCCTGGTCGCAAACGGAGTAGAAATGTTCCGTTTTAAAACAGGTACACCGGCCCGTATCGACAGACGTTCCGTTGATTTTTCCAAAATGCAGGAACAGCTTGGCGATGAAAGAGTCGTACCATTCTCATTCACAACCAATCCGAATGATGTGCAGATCGATCAGGTAAGCTGCTGGCTGACCTATACCAATGAAAAAACGCATGAAATAATCCGTGAAAACTTAAGCAGATCTCCGCTTTTTTCCGGCATGATCGAGGGAACCGGTCCACGTTACTGTCCGTCTATCGAGGACAAAGTCGTAAAATTTGCCGATAAGGATCGTCATCAGGTATTCATCGAGCCGGAAGGAATTCACACAAACGAGATGTATATCGGTGGTATGTCCAGCTCTCTTCCGGAAGATGTACAGTACGCTATGTACCATACCGTACCGGGATTAGAGCATGTCAAGATTGTAAGAAATGCCTACGCAATTGAGTATGACTGTATCAATCCGCGTCAGCTCTATCCGTCTCTGGAGTTTAAGGAAATTTCCGGTCTGTTCAGTGGTGGACAGTTCAACGGAAGTTCCGGATACGAAGAAGCTGCGGCTCAGGGACTGATTGCCGGAATCAATGCTGCCATGAAAGTAACGGGTAGAGAGCCATTGATTTTGGATCGTTCTGAATCCTACATTGGCGTATTGATCGACGATCTGGTTACAAAGGAAAATCATGAACCATACCGTATGATGACTTCCCGTGCAGAATACAGACTGTTACTCCGTCAGGATAACGCAGATCTGCGTCTGACAAAACACGGCTATGAAGTAGGTCTGATCCCGCAGGAACGCTATGATTATGTAGTGAAAAAGGAACAGCTGATCGAGCAGGAAGTACAGCGTGTGGAAAATGTACATTTAGGTGCCTCCGGCCCGGTTCAGGAATTAATGGACGAGTATAACAGTCAGCCGTTAAATACAGGTACATCCCTGGCAGAACTGATCCGTCGTCCGGAACTGAATTATGATATTCTTGCCCCGGTAGACCCGGAGCGTCCGGAACTGACAGAAGATGTCCGTGAACAGGTAAATATCAATATCAAATATGACGGATATATCAAACGTCAGATTAAGCAGGTAAAACAGTTTAAAAAGCTGGAAAGCAAAAAACTGCCGCCAAACTTTGATTACAATCAGATCAGCGGCCTGCGCATGGAAGCACAGCAGAAACTGAATCTGTATCAGCCGATCTCTATCGGACAGGCTTCCCGTATCTCCGGTGTATCACCGGCAGATATTTCTGTCATTTTAGTATATCTGGAACAGTTACATTATCAGCAGAAACAGAAAGGCGAACAGGATAAATAAGCCCATGAGTTATGATCTGACAAAGTTTAAACATGGTCTGGAAGAGCTGAATGTGTCTCTGACAGGCGAACAGACAGAACAGTTTTTACGATACTACGAAATGCTGGTGGAAAAGAATAAAGTCATGAATCTTACCGGCATTACAGAATTTGAAGAAGTCATTCAAAAGCATTTTCTCGACAGCCTTTCTCTGATCCGGGTGATTCCGGATCTGGCTGATCAGAATTTAAAAATCATTGATCTCGGAACCGGCGCAGGATTTCCGGGGCTTCCATTGAAGATTGCGTTTCCAAATCTGGAGATTACTTTGATGGATTCATTGAACAAAAGAATCAACTTCTTAAATGAAGTGATCTCTGCTCTTGGCCTGCAGAAGGTCACCGCAGTACACGGAAGAGCAGAAGAGATGGCTGCCAATGCCGCACACAGACAGCAGTACGATCTCTGTGTTTCGCGTGCAGTTTCCAATCTGGCTGTTTTGACAGAGTATTGCCTTCCATTTATTGCAAAGGGTGGCATGTTCGTATCCTATAAATCTGCGGACTCCAATGCTGAGATTCAGGAAGCAAAAAAAGCAATTTCCATTCTTGGTGGAAAGCTTGGTAAGATTGATAAATTCGAATTACCGGATTCCGATCTTGGAAGAGCTCTGGTTTGTATTGATAAAGTAAAAGACACGCCAAAGAAGTATCCGCGAAAAGCAGGTACACCGTCGAAGCTTCCGCTGAAATAAAAAAGGAACCATAAGATGTTTCACGTGAAACATCTTATGGTTCCTTTTTTATCTTATTTCATTTCATTTCATTTTATGCATGAAGAAATATATTTACCAATTGTACAAATTTATCTGGCGCTTCCATCTGTGGAAGGGAAGTCGTATTCGGAATATATGCCGATTCAATCGCCGGATTAAATTCTTTGTAATCATCGATTACATCTTCCATAAACGGATGTTCTTTACCACCAATCAGGCAAATACTGTTATTAATCTTCTTGATCGCAGATACAATATTAATATTAGTATAATAACTCTTGATGCTGGCAAGTAAATATTTTCCACCGCCATCTCCAATATGTGCTGCCTGATAATAAGTCTGGATGATTTTTTCAGAAACCATATGTCCCTTGTAGTAGTAGTTATTTACAAAGGCATCAATGATACGGTTTTTGCTGACTTCCATATTGTAAATAAAGGTTCCAATAATCGGAAGTTCAATCAGGAACTTCAACATATTTTTTCTACGGCCTGGAGCTTTTGCTAATTCATACAGATCTGTCGGGCATACACCAATGATATGATCATAATATTTTGTTTCCATCTGACATCCCATTACTACAAAGGAGAGGGAATCACCTGTTGCAATAACGTCTGTCTTTTCACCGATCACATTCGGAATAAATTCATTCAAAAGCTGAACATATAAGTAATTGGTATAAGTCATATTCGGTTTTTCAGAACGTCCACAACCTAATAAGTCAATGGCATAAACGGTATGGTTTTCAGCCAGCTTTTTAATAACCGCTTTCCATTCATAGGAAGAAGAAGTCGGATCCAGATCATGGATCAGTAAAATCGGTTTTCCTTTACCGTTTTTTGTGTAATAAATGTTTCCATATTTCCAGTGATGATATTTTCCACCACTGGGGAGATAATCTGTCATATGTGAAAATACACTGATCAGCTTATTTATAATAACAAGCAGACCAGCCACAATACATAATAATAAAGCTGAATTCTTAATATGCTTTTTCATCAATAAACCCCTTTCGCATTGATTCCATTCACTCATCTTAATATCTATATTATAATCCATAGACGGTTCAGATACAAATACTTTTTCATGTTTCACACTTTTTTAAAATGTTTCACGTGAAACATTTTATATTTTTTGATTTTACATCTATATTCATATACACTGAAATGATTTTTTATCTTAATTTTATTTTTGCCAATTTACACATATGTTTCACGTGAAACATCGGACGGGTTTTCATTTTTTTAAGTATTTATTTATTTTTACCAAATTTTCATAAATGTTTCACGTGAAACATTGTTTTTCTCTGGATATCTAATTTAAAAAGTGCTATACTCGTCTAAGTAATACAAATTTGATTCGCATATCAGATGAGAGGTGTCTCCCACCTCTATAGGTGGTGAGCAACAAGATTATATCAGTAGTGGGATTCAATCTCCCATCTGATATAGCCTCCGGCAGGATTGCAGAGATTCACAGAAGAATATGTCATGCGTTGCATGACGTGCATCTCGCAGCAAGAATGCCGAGGGCATTCTTGAATTTTTATGTGAATCGAAACCATATTATATATAGAAGAGTATTATAAATGTATTTAATCGCAAATGTATTCTTTCTTTATTATTATAATGTGGATCGAGTATAAATTAACAGGAACGAGGAAAAGTATGGGACGAATTATCGCAATTGCAAATCAGAAGGGCGGTGTTGGAAAGACAACCACAGCAATCAATCTTTCCGCATGTTTAGCAGAAGCCGAGAAAAAAGTACTCACCATTGATATGGATCCCCAGGGAAACACCACCAGTGGATTAGGTGTAGACAAAAACGACTGTGAAAACACGATTTACCAGTTGATTTTAGGGGAATGTATCTTTGAGGAAGCACTGATTCACACAGAATTTGATTATCTGGATCTGATTCCATCCAATGTAAATCTGGCTGGAGCAGAAATCGAATTATTGAATGTAGAAAATCGTGAATATGTACTTCGCAATGAAATCGAAAAAGTAAAAGATAACTATGATTTTATCATTATTGACTGTCCTCCTTCCTTAAATATGCTGACGGTAAATGCTATGACAACCGCTTCTACTGTATTGGTGCCGATTCAGTGTGAATATTATGCACTGGAAGGTCTTTCCCAGCTGATGTATACCATCAATCTGGTACAGGAACGTTTAAATCCATCGCTACATATGGAAGGTGTTGTATTCACCATGTACGATGCCCGTACCAATCTGTCACTTCAGGTTGTGGAAAATGTTAAAGAAAATCTGGACACTACGATTTACAAGACAATTATTCCAAGAAATGTACGTCTGGCAGAAGCACCAAGTCATGGAAAACCGATCAACGTATATGACAGCAAATCAACCGGTGCGGAAAGCTATCGCTTACTTGCGCAGGAAGTAATTGACAGAGAGGAAGAGGACGAGTAAAATATGGCAGCAAAAAAAGGCGGACTGGGCAAGGGATTAGATTCCCTTCTCGTCAATAAAGTAGGTACTGATCATGCAGCGACAGCTACCAAAGAGAAAGCTGCAAGTACAGCCAAAAATAAAAGTACAAAAAAAGAAGCTCCAGAGACACCGGATACTATGGTAAAAATATCTTTGGTAGAGCCGAACCGTGAACAGCCACGTAAACATTTCGATGAAGACGGCTTATTAGAACTGGCAGAATCAATCAAACAGTATGGTATTCTCCAGCCATTATTAGTTCAGGAAAAAAACGGATACTACGAGATCATTGCCGGTGAGCGTCGCTGGAGAGCAGCAAAGCTGGCTGGTCTGAAAGAAGTTCCGGTTATCGTACGTAACTTAAACGAACAACAGATCGTAGAAATCTCCCTGATTGAGAACATTCAGCGTGAAAACTTAAATCCAATCGAGGAAGCACAGGCGTTCCGCAGATTAATGGAAGAGTTTCATTTAAAACAGGATGAAATTGCCGAGAGAGTATCAAAAAGCAGAACAGCAGTAACCAACTCCATGCGATTACTGAAATTATCCAAACAGGTACAGCAAATGGTCATCGATGAAATGATTTCCACCGGCCACGCACGCTGTCTCATCAGCATTGAAAACGAAGAAATGCAGCATCAGATCGCACTTCGTATTTTTGATGAAAAACTCAGTGTACGTGAGACTGAAAAGCTGGTAAGAAAATTGTTGCAGGAAAAGGATGCTCCTCCGAAAAAAGAGAAAGATCCTGTATTGTCTGCTATTTACGCTGATCTTGCAGAGCAGATGAAACGAATTTTCGGCACAAAAGTAGAAATTCACCAGAAAAACGATCAAAAAGGAAAAATCGAAATCGAATATTACTCCCAGGAGGAATTAAACCGCCTGATCGAGCTTATTCAGAGTATTCAGTAACTAGCCAAAGACAAGTGAGGATAAAACATTGGATTATTTAAAATTACATATCGAAGATCTGACCGGCATCAGCCTTGATGTGATCACCGCCGGTCTCGCCGCTCTTGTTCTGATTCTGATCATCATCATGATCGTAAACGGAGTCAAGATGCGCAAACTGAAAAAACGCTATGAAGCATTTATGAGTGGAAAAGATGCCGCTTCTCTGGAAGACACTTTAGTCAAACGCCTGAATCAGGTTGATGACCTCATCGCTTCCGATGAAGAAACTCAGGCAAAAGTACAGATGGTACTTGACCACTTAGATAACACTTACCAGAAAGTTGGTCTGGTAAAATATGACGCATTCAATGAGATGGGTGGCAAATTATCCTTCTCCCTGGCACTGTTAAACCGCAAAAACAATGGTTTTATCATCAACGCAATGCACAGCAGAGAGGGCTGCTATACTTATATCAAAGAAATTATCGACGGACATTCTGTCATCATGCTTGCCGATGAGGAAAAAGAAGCTCTTGAGATGGCACTGGCAGATACTTATGAACAGGGAAAATAATCTATGATACATACATTTTTAAGATCCATCGGATTTCGCGATCTTACAAAAAATGCAGAACTGTACCCCGTACTGGAATCGATTTTAAATCGTCCGGACGAACAGGCCGTAGTAAATGACGAATATGGAAACGAATTTGCATGTTTTTCCAAAAGTTTTGGAACCGATATCGGCATTACCGTCTGCGGAAACTTCATCAACGACAAAGAATTCCGTATGGAATATTATTATCCATATCTGCATGGTTCTCAGATTACGACCAATGAAACGATCGAGATCGAGCGCCACGCAGGCAAAGAAGCCTTTGCGGGAATCTGTGATGAATTAAAATTGGGTGTCACACTGATTTTTTACATTGAAAATGTTGCTGACATCCTTCAGGAGAAAAAATATGCCTTCCATACTGCTCGCGGACCGGAAAATGCCGCACTGGCTGGACTGTCCACCGGTGGAAAAATCCTGTTGCCGGTTATGAAAACAAGCAAACAGCTGGCAAACAAAGAAAAATCTTCAGAGCAGCGATTAAACCTGATGAAACAGGCACGGGATGGAAACAAAGGGGCCATGGAAAACCTGACCATGAACGACATGGATCTGTATTCCACGCTTTCCAGACGTGTCATGAAAGAAGATGTCCTTTCCATCGTGGAGAGCAGTTTTATCCCATATGGTATCGAAAGCGATCAGTATGTTGTCCTCGGAGAAATCCTGAATTTTTATGAGGCAGAAAATAATCTGAGCAATGAAAAGCTCTGGATTTTAACACTGAACTGCAACAATCTGATTTTTGATATCTGCATCAACCAGAAAGATCTCCTCGGTGAGCCAGAAGTCGGACGCCGCTTTAAAGGCAGAATCTGGCTGCAGGGACACGTAAACTACGGGTTCTAAATTCCATATAAAATTAAATATAAAGCATTTCCTGTATAAACAGACCACACAAAAACAAACACAGGAGATGCTTTATTTTTATGTATACTTGCAGAAAACACCGTTCTCTGTTATGATAGAGAAGTTAATAATCATATATTTCTTATGTTCTCTTAGTTAAATGGATATAACAAGTGCCTCCTAAGAATTTGTTACAACAATCACTTTTGGAGGAAATGTGATTGACAATGAGTAAGTTAAATACCAAAATTTGAATAGATTTTAAAAATGTTTCCGTAGCTCAGCAGGA
>CAVKTR010000042.1:0-25295 GCA_963659325.1 Dysosmobacter segnis | reverse complement strand
ATGAACAATAAAAAAGAGCTGAAATATGGAACTTATAGAGTTTCCGAGACTGCTCAGAGAGAGAAACGAGGGATGAATCAATGGACGAAATAAGTTTGAAGGCACTTGCCAAAATTAACCTTGGACTGGATGTGCTTGGAAAACGTGAGGACGGATATCATGATGTGCGCATGATCATGCAGACCATTCATCTGTATGATCGTGTGGAAATCAAAAAGACACGTTCCCCGCATATTCACGTAGAGACAAATCTGTATTATCTGCCGGTAAATGAGGACAATCTGGTGTACCGTGCAGCAAAGCTGATGAAAGATGAATTCCAGATCAAGGAAGGTGTCCGCATTGTCCTTCAGAAATTCATCCCGGTTGCAGCTGGTCTGGCTGGTGGAAGTTCTGATGCGGCAGCAGTTCTGGTTGGAATGAACCGTATTTTTAACCTTGGATTAAAGCAGAATAAACTGATGGAACTCGGACTGAAGATCGGAGCAGACGTGCCATTCTGTATCATGCGAGGAACCGCTCTGGCAGAGGGAATCGGTGAAAAGCTGACCGCACTGCCGCCGATGCCGAAATGCCCGGTACTGATCGCAAAACCGGGAATTTCCGTATCCACCAAGACTGTTTACGAAGGTCTGAAACTGTATGATGGCATGGAGCATCCGGATATCGATGGCGTGATGGAGAGCATTCAGAAGAAAGACCTGAAAGGCGTGGCTTCCCATATGGGAAATATTCTTGAGAGCGTGACAATTCCGATGTATCCGGTGATCAATGATATCAAAAAACTGATGATGGAAAACGGCGCGTTAAATGCTATGATGAGTGGCAGCGGACCAACCGTATTTGGCTTATTCCCGAATGAGAAGGAAATTCGCCGGGCTTATGATGCATTGAAACAGTCCGGACTTGCAAAAAATGTATATACATCCGATATTCATAACAACAGAAGATAAACACGAAAAAAGAGGGGGAAACAGACTATGACAGACAATTTGGAATTACAGATGGATGCCTATCTGCCACTTCGTGATGTCGTGTTCCAGACATTGCGTGGGGCAATTTTGAAAGGTGATCTCAAACCGGGCGAGCGTCTGATGGAATTACAGCTTGCATCCAAACTGGGCGTAAGCCGTACACCGATCCGTGAGGCCATTCGTATGCTGGAGCAGGAAGGCCTGGCAGTAACGATTCCGAGAAAAGGTGCCGAAGTAGCCAAGATGACTGAAAAAGACATGGAAGATGTACTGGAGATCCGGCTTTCCCTGGAAGGTCTGGCAGTTCGCCTTTCCTGTGAAAAGATTACACCGGCGACTTTGCAGGAACTCAAAATCGCGATGGAAGATTTTGAAGAAAAAACAAGGAGCGGTCAGTTTGTAGAGATGGCGAAAGCAGATGTGAAATTCCATGAGATTCTTTACAAAGCATCCAACAATCCGAAATTACAGCAGCTGCTGAACAATCTGAGAGAGCAGATGTACCGCTATCGTGTGGAATATCTGAAGGATGAATCCACCTATCCGCGACTGATCGAGGAGCATCAGAAAATGTACGAGGCGTTAAAGGCAAAGGATTCCAAACTTGCGGTTTCCTATGTGGAGCGCCATCTGCACAATCAGGCGGAAGCTGTAAAAAAGATCATTCGCGAGCAGGAGTAGGAATAAAAATAAAAAATATGCGCATAGTAAAGGGCAGACGAGAGTCTGCTCTTTTTGTTTGGGTAAAAGTGAGGTGATGGTATGCAGGATCAGGCCGTTTCAAAAAAGCTGGATGAAAATATTTTATGGTGGAAACAGCAGTTTTCCGATTGCGCGGATATCAAGATGCGTCCGATGTGCCTTGGAAAAAACATGAATGTCCGGGCATTTTTGAGTTACATCGAAGTCACCGGTGGAAAAAACATGATGGAAGATTCCCTGCTTGGAAAAATGCTGAGCCGTCTGAATACCATGGAAGATGTGACGTTGTATGAAGCACTGCAGGAAAACGGCCTTGGCATTTCCGATGCGACACCTTTTGCCAAAATGTCAGAGGCGGCAAGTGGAATGCTGACCGGCGATACGATCCTTTTTGTGGATGGAGTTGACCGGGCATTAAAAATTCCGGATAAAGGGTATCCCGGCATGTCGCTGCAGGAGACGGAGTCGGAAAAAGCAATCCGGGGAAGTAACGAGGGATTTGGCGGTTCCATTAAACAAAATACCGCGCTGATCCGAAAACGGCTGCGTTCCGTGGATCTGAAAGTGGCGGAGTGCAAATGCGGCAGGCGGACCAGCACAAATGTGGATCTGATGTACCTGAACGGAATCGTGCGGCCGGAGATCGTATCGGAAATGCAGCAGCGGCTGAATGGCTTTGAAATCGACGGCATCGGAGACAGCGGTGTCATTGAACAGTTAACGGAAACACAGTGGTTTTCGCCATTTCCGCAGTTTCAGACTACCCGCAGACCGGATCGGGCGGTGATGGCACTGTTAGAAGGCCGTGTGGTTCTGCTGGCGGATAACTCCCCGGAGGCACTGATTTTTCCAACGGATTACAATTCTTTTATCAAGACGACAGATGATTATTATACCAGATGGGAGATTGCGACATTTACAAGGGCGTTGCGTTATGTGGCGGCTTTTTTATCCATGATTCTTCCGGGATTATACCTTGCTATGACGAATTTTCATACACAGCTGCTGCCAACGAAGCTGCTGCTTTCCTTTGCGGCTGCCAGACAGGGTGTACCGTTTCCGGGAGTGGTGGAAGTGCTTTTGATGGAACTGTCCTTTGAACTGCTGCGGGAAGCCGGTGTGCGTCTGCCCGGAGCTATGGGAAATACCATCGGAATCGTAGGAGGTCTGATCATCGGACAGGCGGCAGTGGATGCAAATATCGTGAGCCCCATGGTGGTGATCGTGGTGGCTTTTACGGCGCTTTGTTCTTTTGCCATTCCAAACGAAGATTTTGCCACGGCGTTCCGTTTGCTGAAATTTGCTTTTATCGGATTATCGGCAGCACTTGGTTTTTATGGATTTTTGCTGGGACTTCTGGTTCTGCTCATTCATCTGGCGCAGTTAGAAAGCTTTGGTATGCCGTATCTGATGCCTTTTGTGGGGGCAGATCTGAATGATTATCAGGATGAGAGGGACACCCTTGTGCGCCCGCCGCTGCAGGCACTGCCACGCAGACCTTTTTACGCGAATCCAAAGAACCGAATCCGGCTCAGAATGAAAACAACACAGAAAACAGGACAGGAAGAAAATGTGGAAGAAGCGAAAGCAGGTAAGAACTGACGGAAAGAAAACAGGGAGCGAGAAGAAATCGGGAAAAGGAGCATCGTGATGCAGGATCTTAATTTTATGAACAATCAGAAAATTTCTGCCAGACAGGTGAAGCGGACACTAACGCTGGAACTTCTGGGAATCAGTACGTTATTGCTTCCCTCACTGGTGGCTTCCCGCAGTGGTGTGGACGGATTTTTTGCTCTGGCAGCGGGTGGCGGATGCGCCTGGCTTCTGTTGATTTTCTGGCAGAAATATTTTAAGAAATCTAGTTTATATGAATGCGTGGATGCCTTTGTTGCAGAACTTCGATTTCCGATACTGATTTTTTATGGTGCTGGATTTCTTGGAATTGCGGGGTACACGCTGTATCTGCTGACAAGTCTGATTGAAAATCAGCTGCTTGGAAAAAACTGGGAAGTTGTCATTGTGTTGACGTTGACCGGGGCAGCTTTTTTCGGACTGCTGCGTGGATTGGAATGCCGGGTGAGAGTGTATGAAGTGCTGTATTTTTTCCTGCTGATTCCGTTACTTGTGATTCTGGGGCTGGCCTGTGCGGGAATTGATCCGGATGCGTGGACACCGGTGGCGGCGTCCTCTGTTTTTGATTTTTTGCAGAGCAGTTATCTGAGCTTTTTATTTTTTTCCGGGATTTCGTTGTATACACTTTTTCAGCCGAGTTGTAAAAATCCAAAGGCAGCGTATCGGGGAACAAAACATGCATTATTTGTGGTACTTGGACTGAATTTGGCTGTTTATCTAATCTTGCTTGGAGTGTTTCAAAGTGAGTTATTGGCGCATTTGGACTGGCCGGTGATCGATCTGATGGCAGTGGTGAAACTGCCGGGAAATTTTCTGGAGCGGCAGGATGCGTTGATGGTTGGAATCTGGTTTTTCTGTTTGTTTGCGTTTCTGGATTCCATGCTGTTTTATGCGGTGGAGTTTTGGGCGAAATTATTTCCGGGACAAAATGAAAAGTGTGTTTCGAGTACAAAAAATGAAAGAAAAATTCAGAAGGAAACAAGTACACATAATAGAGAAGATAAACAAAATGAATTGTGTAATCAGACTGGTGAAAAAAATGAAAATAGAGAAAAAGCAGAAGATAGTATGCAGCGAGTAGGAAAACAGCAGAAAAGTAAATTGGTGGTGACGGGAATTCTGACAATTGCAGTACTGGTGTTGGCTTTTCTGTTGTTACATTATGAAGCATTAGCAGAGCGAATGTTTTCTTGTTATTTATATGGCATACTTCCAGAGATGCTGTTTTTACCACTTCTTTTAGGAATCGGACATAGAAGAAGCGGAAATTAGGAGAAGCAAAGGAATGTATTGCAAGAAGTGTGGATAAAAATTGTGATTTGAAAAATGGATATTTATTTTATTATTGTTTCTGGGATAAAAAGTAACCCATACAAAAAGAGATGGATTAATTCAGATTATGATAGAAAGGCAGGTTATTGAAATGGAGCAGAAAAGAAATTCAGAATATCGAAAAATGCGAATTATCATGTGCACTTTGTTCTGGACAATCCTTGTATTTTTCTTTGCCTGCCTTGGCGGTTGTGGTGTCAATGAACTGGAAAATCAGGCTTTCCCGCTGACCCTTGGTGTAGAGGCACAGGACGACAATAACGCAATGAAGTTATATCTGGCTTATCCGAACCTGCAGGATGAAAAAGCTTCGGAAAATGCACTCTCTTCTGATGTGTTCTGGGAGGGAGAAGTGTCAGATCTGTTTGCCGGAATGCGGCAGATGTCAGAAAACAGCAACAAAAATCCGGATCTGAATCATCTGAAAGTACTGATCTTGAATCCACAGGTATTTGCATCAGAAGATGCGTCCGAGGCGGTATTATCTTTTTTTGAAAAGGAGACAGATGCAGCCTGGAATACTTATGTAATGTTGACGGAGGAGCCGATGGAGCAGCTTTTTTCCGAGGACATGCAGCTGCCGGAGTGTATGGGAATCTATCTGGAAGACTTGCTGGAGGAGTGGGAACATGTGAAGGACAGCGCTTTTGTGACAGTTGGAACGCTGATGCAGCAGTTTTATGGAGCGGAGGAAACAATGTGCATTCCAAAACTGGAATTGCAGGATGGAAAACTAAATATTGGCGGTTTTGCTGTATTGCATCAAATGAAGATTGCAGGAAATCTGTCATTGCAGGAAGGGTATGACGCCCTGCTCCTGCAAAATAAGATGCGGGAATATCAGTTTCAGATGAAAGACGGTACGGGAGTGACTGTAGAACAACTGCGGATAGAGCAAAGAGATAGAACGCAAAATGACGAAGAGAAAGGTACAGAAAAAAATGTACGGATGGATAGTACAAAAAATGAAATAAAAAATACGGTAAAGAAAATCACCGTGCATGGTTCTTTTGGAATTACGAATCGTATGGAGGGAAGCCAGAAAACACAGAAGCTGGAAGCGCAGGCAAAGCAGGAATTGGAAGTGCAACTGCAATCTTTTGCGGAAAAGTGGCAGCAGATGATTGGAGAAGAAAGGGAAAGCGTGCAGGTCACAGTGGAATAAACCGGAGAAGAAAAGTGTACAGATCATGGTAGAATAAATCAGAGAAGAGGGTATGCAGTATCGTGATGGAATAAACCGGAAAAATGTGGAAATACTCATTTCTGAGAGCAGAAGATCTTATGTGACGAAAAGAATGCGTGAGGTAATGAATGGAGAACAATTCATAGAATTGAAATAAGATGAGAACTGCAGAAATTATGATATGAAAGGAAATGAGAGCGATGAAAAAAAGAATTCTGGCAGTGTGTCTGGCTGCGACAGCCTGCATCCTGCTTTCCACTACGATACAGACCCGCTGCCTGCAGCAGAGCATGGCGCAGAAAGTCCTGCGGTTTCATGTGCTGGCAAACAGTGACAGCACGGAGGATCAGGAATTAAAGCTGAAGGTGCGTGACCGGGTGGGAACCGTGATGGCTGATAAATTAAAAGATGTAAAAACGCTGGATGAGGGGACGCTGGTGGTGGAACAGAATCTGGGGGTGATCGAGGACTGTGCGGCGGCCGTAATCGCGGAAGAAGGTTACCGTTATCCGGTGAGTGTTGCCCTTGAAAACTGTATGTTTCCGGAAAAAACATACGGAGCCTATACGTTTCCGGGAGGCGAGTACGAGGCACTTCGTGTGGTGATCGGCTCTGGCGCGGGACACAACTGGTGGTGCGTGATGTATCCGAATCTGTGTTTTGCAAACAGTATGTATGAGGTGGACGATTCTTCTGATGAAAAACTGCGGGAAGTCCTTGACCCGGAGGAGTACGCGGCGGTTTTGGAGAGTGGAAATTTTAAGGTACGGTTTAAAATGCTTGGATTTCTGAATCGTGTGCTTGAATAATTACGAAAAAACCTTTACAATGTGTGGGAGTTACTTCATATAACAAAAGTAATACAAAGTAGTACATAGTATTACTTTTTTCGAAGAAATCATTTATTGATCAAAATTTACTGACAGAAGAAATATAGAATAAAAGTTAAGAATAAGAAGAAAAGATGTGAGGACACAATATGACAAAAGATGTGTTGATTACCATCAGCGGCGTACAAACGATAGATGGAGAAGTAAACGAGCCGGTGGAGACTGTCACTCCGGGAGAATATTATTTCCGCAACGGCAAGCATTACATTCTGTACGATGAAGTGCAGGAAGGTGTGCAGGGCGTGACAAAGTGCATGATCAAGATCGGGGAAGATACTGTGGATCTGTCAAAAAAAGGAGCCGCCGGTGTACATATGAGTTTTCAGAAGGACAAGAAGACACGGACTTCCTATCAGACACCGTATGGAAGCATGATGCTTGGGTTTGATTCACGGACGATCCGGGTGATGGAATCGGAGGATATGCTCCATGTGAAACTGGAGTATGACATGGAAGTGGAAGAGGAACATTTAGCAGAATGTACTCTGACAATGAAAATCAGATCCAAGGGAATGAAATAGCGAAAGGAAAAAGGGGAATGACAGATAAATTAAAAGAAAAAAACGAGTTTCGATATGCACCCATCGGTGTGTTTGATTCCGGTGTGGGCGGCCTGACCGTAGCCAGAGAGATCATGCGTCAGATTCCAAATGAGCGCATCATTTATTTTGGCGATACAGCCCGGGTGCCTTACGGAAGCAAATCAAAGGAGACAATCATCCGTTTCTCCAGACAGATCATCCGCTTTTTACAGTCAAAAGGCGTGAAAGCGATTGTGATCGCATGTAATACCGCCAGTGCACTGGCACTTGATACCGTGCAACCGGAGTTTGATATTCCGATCATCGGCGTGCTGAGACCAGGAGCAAAAGAAGCAGCCCGCGTGACAAAAAATGGAAAAATTGGTGTAATTGCAACAGAGAGTACGATTGAGAGTCAGGTATATACGGAGGTTATTCACTCGCACAAACCAAATGCACAGGTGCTGGGCAAGCCATGTCCGCTGTTTGTGCCGCTGGTGGAAGAAGGGTGGCTGAAAGACCCGGTGACCGTGGAGGTAGCAAACCGCTATCTGGAGCCGTTGCTGGAATCCGGCATTGATACACTGATCATGGGCTGTACCCATTATCCGCTGCTTCGTTCCACACTGCGTCAGATCATGGGAGAAAAAGTAAATCTGGTAAATCCGGCCTATGAGACAGCCAGAGAGCTGAAAGCGCTGTTGGAGCGTGACGGACTGAATAACGATGGAAAGCAGGGTTACGAAGGACCGATGCATGAGTTCTATGTCAGTGATGCGGCAAATAAATTTAAAAATTTTGCGAACTCCATTTTGCCATATGGCGTGGATACCACACAACTCATACATATTGAAGATTATTAGGTGAAAAATACTAGACAGATGTAAAAAGAAAATGTAAACTCTTGCAGTGAGTTTGCAGAACAAATTTTATAGAACAATAAAAAAAGAGCGTGGTGAAAATCTCATTCATCACGCTCAATTTTTTTCGTACACATTTTAATTTTTCATACTTATTTCTGACCGGTAAGTTTTGCGAAGAAACCACGTTTCTTTTCCGGTTTTTCCAATGGTCCACGGACACCGCGAACTTCAGAAATGAAGAGACCGCTGACAGAAGCTTTTACTTCTTTTTTCACCGGAATCTGATCATAAATCTGGTTGTCTGCGATAAGAACCATGATCTGAGGTCCGACTTTTGCTTTTACAACCGGTACTTTTGCAAGTCTTGCAAACTTCGGAGTCTGGTCGATGACCTGCTGTGGCAGACCGGATTCTTTCATACGAAGTTTTTTCTTGTCGATGATCAGCATATTGACCCACTGTGCAGCCTGATCGATGGCAGCCTGCTGTTCATCACGTTTTTTCATATTTCTTTTTCCTAAGAAATACAGAACAATGATGGCAGCCACACATGCAGCGATAACAACAATAAGTGTAATAATCTGTGGTGACACGGATATATTTCCTCCTTTATCGGTATTTTGTTCATAGTAAAACTAAGTCTACGTGATATTGTATCATTGATTATACGAAAACTCAAGAAAAAAATAGAAGAATCACTTTTCATTTACAGGAAAATATGGTATCTTTAAAAGCAGTGATGCCTTTTGAGAGAAGCGCAGACCGGGGATGGATTTTGGGGAAAAAGATTCATTCATGAGAGAAAGGAATAATAATAATGAAAAAGAAACTCGTAATGGTGTTAATGGCAGTTATGGTTGCAACCGCTGCACTTGGCGGATGTGGTCAGAAAGGAGCAGGAACAGGAACAAGTGCTTCCGCAGAGGAAGAGCAGGACGTGGAATATTCTGCAAAAGAGCTGCTGAAAGCAACTGATTATAAAGTAGAGAAATATGTAAAACTGAATGATTATATGAATATGACAGTAGAACTGTCTCAGGATTATTCAGTAACAGATGAGGCGATCCAGTCTTATATCGAGTATCTGATGTCTCAGTATCCGTCTTACGAAGTAAGTGACAAGAAGACGGTTGAGAGCGGCGATATCGTAAATATCGACTATGTTGGAAAAGTAGATGGCGAAGAGTTCAGCGGCGGAAGCGCTACCGGACAGCATCTGACCATCGGATCCGGAACTTTTATTGATGGATTTGAGGACGGACTGATCGGTGTGAACGTAGGTGATACCGTAGATCTGAATCTGAAATTCCCGGATAATTATACAAATAATACAGATCTGGCAGGCAAAGATGTCGTATTTACTGTTACGGTAAACAGCATCGACACAGAGAAAGAAATGACTTACGATGATCTGACGGATGAATATGTCAGCGAGAACTTTGCAAGCAGCGGAATCACAACTGTAGATGGTCTGAAATCTGCTGTAAGCAGTTCCTTAGAGCAGCAGGTTTACAGCAATAAAATGTCTGAGATCCAGTCTGGTGTACTTTCCAAACTTTTAGAGGAGTGTGAGGTTACACTTCCGGACGGACTGTTAGACCAGAGAATTTCCGAGTACAAAGCGCGTGTCAATAAAGCTGTAGAGGAAAGCGGAGAGAGCTTTGAAGATTATATGGGAATGACCGAAGATGATTTTAATGATCAGGTAAGCGATTATATCGAGGAGAGCCTGAAACAGGAACTGATCCTGGAAGCAATCGTAAAAGATCAGAACATTTCCATTTCAGAGAAAAACTTCGAGACATTCGTAGACAGCTATGTATCTCAGTACGGAATTTCTGACCGTGACACTTTCTATGAAGAGTACGGCGGAGAGGATTACGTAAGATTAAGCTATGCTGAGAATCAGGCACTGGCAAAAGTAATGGACAGCGTAAAGACAACCGTTGCTGACAGTTCTGATTCTTCTGACACAGGAGCAGATGACAGTTCTGCAGATGCAGAATAAGATTGCAGGAATGCTGAGCGTATTCCTGAAGGTTCTCGCATCGGCCGGGGACGACATAAATTGAGTTTGATGTAAAAATGTAAAATAACAGCTAAGGGGCTGTATGTTGGGAGGCAATGACATGGAGTTGACAAACATCCGGGATTTATTCCGGGACAAAGGGACTTATCTTGAGAAAGAAGTATCCATCGGCGGCTGGGTCCGTTCCGTTCGTGGATCCAAGACATTTGGATTTATCGTAGTAAATGACGGTACTTTTTTCGAACCGTTACAGGTAGTTTACGGTGATCATCTGGAGAACTTTGCAGAGATCTCCAAATTAAATGTAGGTGCTGCAATTATCGTAACCGGTAAACTGGTGGCCACACCGGAAGCAAAACAGCCGTTTGAGATCCAGGCAGACAAAGTAGAGATCGAGGGCGCATCCGCACCGGATTATCCGCTGCAGAAAAAACGTCACAGTTTTGAATATCTGAGAACAATTTCTCATTTACGTCCGCGTACCAATACATTTGAGGCTGTATTCAGAGTTCGTTCCCTGATCGCATACGCAATCCACAAATTCTTCCAGGAGCGTGATTTCGTGTATGTACACACACCACTGATCACAGGAAGTGACTGTGAGGGTGCAGGCGAGATGTTCCAGGTTACAACTATGAATCTGAACAATGTACCGAAAAAAGACGATGGAAGCGTTGATTTTACACAGGATTTCTTTGGAAAACCAACCAACCTGACCGTAAGTGGACAGTTAAACGGTGAGACTTATGCCATGGCATTCAAGAATATCTATACCTTTGGACCGACCTTCCGTGCAGAAAATTCCAATACCACCCGTCATGCAGCTGAGTTCTGGATGATCGAGCCGGAGATCGCTTTTGCAGATCTGAAAGACGACATGGTACTGGCAGAGAGCATGTTAAAATATGTCATCCGCTATGTATTAGAGCATGCACCGGAAGAGATGGAGTTCTTCAACAAATTTGTGGACAAGGGCTTACTTGACCGTCTGAACCATGTATTGAATTCCGACTTCGGTCACGTTACTTATACAGAAGCAATTGAGATCCTTGAGAAAAACAATGATAAATTCGATTACAAAGTATTCTGGGGCGCAGATCTCCAGACAGAGCATGAACGTTATCTGACAGAGGAAATCTTCAAACGCCCGGTATTCGTAACCGATTATCCGAAGGAAATCAAAGCCTTCTACATGAAACTGAACGAGGATGGCAAAACCGTTGCCGCTATGGACTGTCTGGTTCCGGGTATCGGCGAGATCATCGGCGGAAGCCAGCGTGAGGACGATTACGAAAAACTGCTTGGCAGAATGAAAGAACTTGGACTGAAAGAAGAAGATTACGACTTCTATCTGGATCTGAGAAAATACGGTTCTGCAAGACATGCAGGTTTCGGACTTGGATTTGAGCGTTGCGTAATGTACCTGACAGGTATGGGAAATATCCGCGACGTAATCCCGTTCCCAAGAACTGTAAATAACTGCGAACTGTAATAATTCAGAGAAAAGCATGAGCAAAGGAAAGATTTTATAAAGATGATTTTGCAAATGCAGATCTGAATGATAGAAAATGCAAAAATGAAAAGGGGAGGTTTGGTACACACCGGACTTCCCCTTTATCAAACAGGAAAAATATATGGCAAATTATAAAATTATCATTCAATATGATGGAACCCGTTACAAGGGCTGGCAGCGTCAGAAGACCACAGACCAGACCATTCAGGGGAAAATCGAAGCAATTTTGAGCAGACAGTATGGACGGACCATTGAAATCGATGGTTCCGGACGGACCGATGCCGGGGTACATGCCCACGGGCAGGTGGCAAATTTCCGGATTCCGGAGACCTGCTGTGAGGGAAAGACACCAGAGGAAGTGTGTGAAGATTTAAAAGCAATTTTTGCGCAGTATCTGCCGGAGGACATTGCGGTGGTTGACGTGCGTGTCGCTTCGGAGCGTTTTCACAGCCGCCTGAATGTGGTGAAAAAAGCGTATGTGTACCGCATCTGGAATGCGGAATATCCGAATGTGTTTGAACGGAAATATATGCTGCATGATCCGCAGGAAATGAATGTGGAAGCTATGCAGGCAGCAGCGGAATATCTGCTTGGAAAGCATGATTTTGCGGCATTTTGCGGAAACGCGAAAATGAAGAAATCCACGGTTCGAACCATTCATGAAATCGAGATCAGACGGATCGGTGAGGAGATTCGTTTTACATATACCGGAAACGGCTTTTTACAGAATATGATCCGGATCGTCACGGGAACTCTTGTGGACGTGGGAACCGGTGTATATCCGCCGGAACATGTGGCGGAAATCCTGGAGGCAAAGGTGCGGGCCAATGCGGGACCGACCATGCCGGCTCAGGGATTGACGCTCTGGGAAGTAGTCTATTAGATGAGAGATGACTCCCAACTCTATAGGCGGTGAGTAACAAGAATATATCAGTGGTGGGATTCAATCTCCCATCTAATATAGCCTCCGGAAGGATTGCAGAGATGCGCAGAAGAATTATGTCATGCGTTACATGACGCGCATCTCGCAGCAAGAATGCCGAGGGCATTCTTGAATAAAGTGTATACACAGTGGAATTATTTTGTGGTTTATAGAGAATAGAAATAAGATATTTTATTGAAATACTGAAACTTGGAAAACGAGGAAGAAAGTTTGAAAGAAAAATGGGTTGTATCAGCGAAAAAGGCTGATTTTCAGGCAATCGGACAGAAATTTGGCATTGACCAGGTCGTTGCGCGGATCATGCGAAACCGCGGGCTGACAGATCTGCATGAGATGGAATTGTATCTGCACGGCGGCAGGGTGGACCTGCACGATCCCCATCTGCTGAAAGATGTGGATCTGGCGGTACAGATCATTCAGGCAAAGATTGCTGAGAAAAAACACATCCGTATCATCGGAGATTATGATATAGACGGAATCCAGTCCACCTATATTTTATACAGTGCACTGCGCCGTCTGGGGGCGGAGGTGGATTTTGTGATTCCTGACCGGATTTTGGACGGATATGGACTGAATGAACATCTGGTGACGAGGGCACATGAGGACGGAGTCGACACGATCCTGACCTGCGATAACGGCATTTCCGCCATAGATCAGATCCATCTGGCAAAAACATTTGGCATGACCGTGGTGGTGACAGATCACCACGAAGTGCCTTATACAGAAGAAAATGGAATACGCGTGGAAAAACAGACGGAGGCAGATGCCACAGTAAATCCAAAGCAGAAAGCCTGCGGATATCCATGCAAGGAGTTATGCGGAGCAGCGGTTGCCTTCAAATTTGTACAGGTATTGTATGAGGCGGCGGGGCTTGATCCGTCGGAGGCGGACTGCTTTATCGAAAATGCCGGTTTTGCCACGGTGGGAGACGTTATGAACCTGCAGGGGGAAAACCGGATCCTTGTAAAACTGGGACTTGAAATGCTGAACCACACCACAAACATCGGCATGAAGGCACTGATTTTGCAAAATGGTCTGGAACTGGGAAATTTAAAGTCTTACGACATTGGATTTAAGATCGGTCCCTGCCTGAATGCCAGCGGCCGTCTGGATACGGCACGTTTATCCTTGAAACTGCTGCTCTGTGAATCAGAGACAGAAGCTGCTGTCATGGCGCAGGAGATCGTGGAATTAAATGAGAGCCGAAAGCTTCTGACTGCGGATGCAGTGAAGCAGGCGAAGGAGATCGCGGGACAGGAGGAATATGCGAACGACCGCGTGCTGGTGATCTTTTTGCCAGATTGCCATGAAAGTCTTGCAGGAATCGTGGCAGGGCGTATCAGGGAAGCATATCACCGGCCGACACTGGTGATCACCCGAAGTGAAAACGGGGCGAAGGGTTCCGGCCGCTCCATCGAGGCCTATTCCATGTATGAGGAATTATGCAAATGTGAGCAGTATCTGACGCAGTTTGGCGGACATCCGATGGCAGCCGGTTTTTCCCTGAAAGAAGAAAATATTGATGCATTCCGAAAAGCACTGAATGAGGTATGTACCCTGACGGAGGAGGATCTGATCCCGAAGGTGGTCATTGATGTTCCGATGCCGATCAGCTATATTTCCGAAAACCTGATCCAGCAGCTTGAACTTTTGGAGCCTTTCGGAAAGGGAAATGAAAAACCGGTATTTGCAGACCGGAACCTGACCATTGAGCGTCTGCGCATCTGTGGCAAAGAAGGCCGGGTATTTCAGATGCAGCTGCGAAACAGTGCAGGAATTTCCGTGGATGCGGTATATTTTGGTGATGCGGAAGATATTCTGTTATCATTAGAGGAAAAATATGGTAAAGTAGTGGCACAGGATACGCTTGCGGGACGATGCATCCACAATGCATCCCTGCATTTTACCTATTATCCGAAAATTGACACTTATTATGCGACCCCGCGGATCAAATTAACATTGACAGGGGTATCAGCCTGAGGGCATACTGTTTACAGACAGATGATTTGTATTCTGATTGAAAATGCTCACTTTTATAAATGAATAAAAGAGTGAGAAAGCAGTGCCTGTAAAAAAGGAGGAACAGTATGAAAGGATTTTTACGAAGAGGACTGGCCGTAGTTCTGGCAGCCGTTATGGTGATGGGACTGACTGTCAGCGCGTTTGCCGAAAACAGTGACAGCGATGCAAAGACACAGGTGACCATCGAGGATGGTGACACACCGTATATTTCATTTGGTGCAGACCTGCGCGATGATGAGAAAGCCAAAGTTTTGGAACTTTTTGGAATTACAGAAGCGGATCTGGAAAAATGCGATGTAAATACCGTGACAAATGCGGAAGAGCATCAGTATCTGGACGCTTACATTACAAATGACCATATCGGAAGCCGTGCGTTATCTTCTGTAGCTGTTATGAAGGCGAAAAAAGGAAGCGGTATCACCGTTACTACAAAAAATATTAATTATTGTACCACAAGCATGTATGAAAATGCCCTGGCAACCGCCGGTGTGGAAGATGCGGATGTCATTGTTGTGGGACCTTTTAATATGTCCGGAACGGCTGCACTGATCGGAGCCATCAAGGCATATTCCACAATGACTGGCGAGGATGTGGATACCGATGTCATCGACGGAGCCATCAACGAGATCGTAGTCACCGGTGAGATTGGCGATGAGACAGGAAATACCGATGAGATCGCTGGTATGGTAGCTTATCTGAAAAATCAGGTAGGTGGTAAAAATTTGTCCGACAGCGAGATCACGGATGCCATTGACCAGGCTTCTGAGAAATTTAATGTCAGCCTGACACAGGATCAGATCGATCAGCTGCTGGCTTTACTGAAAAAACTGCAGGGACTGGATCTTGACTGGGGCAATCTGAAAAATCAGGCACAGAACCTGTATGGAAAATTAAAAGACAAGGGATTGAATATAGATACAGGCGCTTTTGAACAGCAGGCTCAGGGATTTTTTGCAAAAATCATCGCATTTATCAGGAGTTTATTTAACCGATAAGACAGAATGAAAGAATCACTGACAGAATATCAGAGAAATGATGATTTTTACATTTGCAGATGGCAAATGATAACGCTAAGGATATTTTGTCAGATAAAGTGGAGGAAATATGGAGGCATATACAGAATTTGCACAGGTTTATGAAACGTTCATGGACAACGTACCCTACGAAGAATGGTGCGAAGGAATCTGCAAAATTTTACAGGAACACGGCATCCGGGATGGACTGGTGCTGGATCTGGGCTGCGGAACCGGCACGATGACGCGTCTGCTGCGAAAAAAAGGATATGACATGATCGGCGTGGATGCATCTGCGGAAATGCTTGAGATTGCCAGAAATCATCCGGATGAGGGAATTTTATATCTGCAGCAGGATATGAGGGAATTTGAGTTATATGGTACCGTGGCAGCTGTCGTTTGCGTCTGTGACTCCCTGAACTATCTGCTGGAAGAGGAAGATCTGGGACAGGTATTTTCTCTGGTGCACAATTATCTGGATCAGAATGGAGTCTTTATTTTTGACATGAATACGATCCACAAATACCGGGATGTGATCGGGGATTCCACGATTTGTGAAAACAGGGAAGACAGCAGTTTTATCTGGGAAAACTATTTTGACGAGGAGAGCAGCATCAATGAGTATGCGCTGACCTTGTTTGTAAAACAGGAAAACGGCCTGTATGAGCGGACGGAGGAGTTCCATTACCAGAAGGCTTATGCACTGGAACAGGTGGCGGTTTTACTGAAAGCGGCCGGTCTGACACTGGTGGCTGTCTGTGAGGAAGGCACCACGGAAAAACCGGGAGCAGACTGTGAGCGTGCTTATTTTATAGCCGTGCGCACACAGCCACATATTTTTTAAGATACAGTTCACTCATCACATACGGGACATCTTCTTGAAATAAATTCAAGAAGTAGCCTTCGCTTAAATGCTCAGTTGGTAATGATCATGCTTGCATGAGGAATTACCTGGATGTATAGGGAACTGTAATCATCTATAAATTAGTAAGAAAAGGAATGAGAAATATGGAAGACTATATTGTAAGAGCAACGGCAGCGGACAGTTCGATCCGTGCCTTTGCTATGACTTCAAAAGGAATTGTAGAGGAGGCCCGTCAGCGCCACAACACCAGCCCGGTCGTAACCGCAGCCCTTGGACGTCTGCTTACCGGCGGTGCCATGATGGGTGTGATGATGAAAGGTGACAAGGATCTGCTTACCGTTCAGATTCAGTCCGGCGGACCGATGAAAGGTATGACTGTGACAGCGGATTCACAGGGACATGTCAAAGGTTACCCGGTGGTAAATGATGTTATGCTGCCGCCAAACAAACAGCACAAACTGGATGTAGGTGGAGCCGTTGGTGTCGGCATGATGCGTGTCATCAAAGACATGGGACTGAAAGAACCGTATGTGGGAACCACAGTGCTGCAGACCAGCGAAATCGCAGAAGATCTTACTTATTATTTTGCAACATCTGAGCAGGTGCCGTCTTCTGTGGGACTTGGCGTTCTGATGAATAAGGACAACACTGTGCGTCAGGCAGGCGGATTCATCATCCAGCTGATGCCGTTTACCGATGAGAAGATCATTGATGCGCTGGAGAAAAAGCTTTCTGAGATCACTTCTGTGACAAATCTGCTGGAAGAGGGACATACCCCGGAGAGTATGCTGGAGTATATTTTAGGCGATTTCGGCGTGGAGATCACAGAGAAGATCCCGGCATCCTTCTACTGCAACTGCTCCAAAGAACGTGTGAAAAAAGCAATCATCAGCATCGGCAAAAAAGACCTGAATGAAATGATCGCAGATGGCAAACCAATCGAGGTAAAATGCCATTTCTGTAATACGGCATACACATTCAGTGTGGAAGAATTGAAGGAGATTGTACGCAAATGAGACAGGGATTTATCAAAGTAGCAGCTCTGACACCGAAAGTGACGGTGGCTGATACAAAAACAAACCGGGAAGAGATCTGCCGTCTGATGGATGAGGCAGAGCAAAAAGGCGCAAAGATTCTGGTATTTCCGGAGCTTTGTATTACCGGCTATACCTGTGGGGATCTGTTTTATCAGCAGGTATTGCTGCGGGAGGCAAAAAAAGAGCTTCTGGCCATTGCGAAATATACAGAACGCAAAGACTATCTGGCTTTTGTAGGACTTCCGCTGGAATATAACGGAAAACTTTACAATGTGGCAGCGGCTGTGGCACAGGGAAAAGTACTTGGACTGGTGCCGAAGACACATATTCCGAATTACAATGAATTTTACGAGCGCAGACATTTTGTATCGGGCATGAAAAATCCGGTGCCGGTGGCGCTTGATGAGGATACTATCGTTCCGATGGGAACAAAAATCCTGTTCCAGTGCAGACAGATGCCGGAACTGAAAATCGGCGCGGAAATCTGTGAGGATGTATGGGCACCGAACCCGCCGGGAGTAGAACATGCCCTGGCAGGCGCAACCGTACTTGTCAACCTTTCCGCCAGTGATGAGACAACCGGAAAAGATATGTACCGGAAAAGTCTCGTGACAGGACAGTCCGGACGACTGATCTGCGGTTATATTTACTGCAGCGCCGGTGACGGAGAATCCACTCAGGATGTGGTTTATTCCGGTCATAATCTGATCGCAGAGAACGGTACACTGCTGGCGGAGTCCAGACGTTTCTGCAATGAGAGCATTTATACGGAGCTGGATATTGCCAGACTGAATGAGGAGCGCCGCCGCATGAGCACGTTTGTGACATCGGACGAGTCTTATATCAATATCGAGTTCAGCTTAAAAGAAGAAAAAACAGAACTGACCAGATTTGTAGATCCGGCGCCTTTCGTACCGGGCAACAAAGCAGACCGTGAGAAGCGCTGCGAGGAAATATTCATGATCCAGGCTATGGGACTGAAAAAACGTCTGGAACATACCCATGCGGCAACCGCCGTGGTTGGTATTTCCGGTGGACTGGATTCCACACTTGCGCTGCTTGTTATGGTAAAAGCCTTTGATCTGATCGGCAAAGGTCATAAAGATATCGTGGCTGTGACCATGCCAGGTTTTGGAACCACAGACCGTACTTATGATAATGCGGTAAGTCTGATCCATTCTCTGGGAGCAACCTTCCGAGAGGTCAGCATTGTGGATTCCGTGCGGGTGCATTTCAAAGATATCGGTCAGGACGAGGCAGTGCATGATGTGACTTACGAAAACGGACAGGCCAGAGAGCGTACACAGATTCTGATGGATATTGCAAACAAGAGCGGTGGTATGGTCATCGGAACCGGTGATATGTCAGAGCTTGCTCTTGGATGGGCGACCTATAACGGCGATCATATGTCTATGTATGGCGTCAATGCATCCGTGCCAAAAACACTGGTGCGTCATCTGGTGCGGTATTATGCGGATACCTGCGGTGATGAGACGCTGCAGCGCGTGCTGTATGACGTGCTGGATACACCGGTCAGCCCGGAACTTCTGCCACCGGAAGATGGCAAGATTTCCCAGAAAACAGAGGATATCGTGGGACCGTATGAGTTACATGATTTCTTCCTGTATTATATTCTGAGATTCGGATGCACACCGAAAAAGATTTACCGTCTGGCAAAATATGCTTTTGACGGAACTTATGATACAGAGACGATTCAGAAATGGCTGAAAACCTTCTATCGCAGATTTTTCAGTCAGCAGTTCAAACGTTCCTGCCTGCCGGATGGACCGAAGGTCGGTACTGTAGCGGTGTCTCCGCGTGGAGATCTGCGTATGCCGTCCGATGCAAGCGCACGGATCTGGATGGAAGAACTGGAGCATCTGGAAGAGGACGAACAGCCGGTTTCACAGGGAATTTTGGGCGGAAGCTGGGAAGAGTTCGCTGCACGGATGAATCAGCAGTAATGTTTAAATCTATTTGCGTGAAATTTTTGAATGGGATAATTCAGCAGGCTGCACAGTGATTCTGGGATGAATATATCAGATTACGCTGATTGAAAATGCAGGATACGTCATAGGATTCGAATTGATATAGGGCATTCAGCATACGGAATCCTGCAGTGCAGAGTTCGTGCAGAAAGATACGTTTGTACTCATTTTGGAGCAGCTGGCATTCTGCGTTGAGATAGCGGTGAACCTGCCCGAGGCGGATGGATTCGAGGAACTGGATGTTGTAGGGAACATGTAAGGTGAGCTGTTCCGGAATACGGTATTGCTGGCAGAGTCTGCTGGTTTCCGGTTCCTGACAGGGAAAGTAATCCAGAATGGCGTAGCAGACGTTGGAAAAGGGCATGTGGCCATTACAGAAAAAAGAATAAAAATAAGCAGAAGCAGCAGGCAGACCGATGACAACAAGGTCTGCCTGTTGTAATAAATGCATGGTGCGAGGGTCGTTGCGGGACTGAAAGTCCATGCACTGGATGTCGCCATATTTCTGAAAAAACGGGATGAAATAGTCCAGACAGAATTGCGGGTGGATGGTCCGGATGGGACACCAGAATGCGATGATGTATGATTTTTTCATAAATAGATTTCTAAAAGATAAAGACATATTCATTATATATCCGTGTATACGAAATGTAAAGTTAAATTTATAATTTGGTATAGATTGTTTTGTGGTAAAAATTTATGTTGTGGAGAGAAAAGAAAGAATCCTGTCATGACAGGATTCTTTCTTTTCTCAATTTACATTATCCCAAATTTCCCAATTTATCCAATTAAGAGGTCTTATACTTCAATTGTGTGAAGTGATAAGCAGTGCGAATTGGTTTATATCAGGAGGGATACAAGTTCCTTCTGAATATTACAGTATTTTGTTTAGTATGATTTAATACATGTTTCTGTGAATCACCGCATTTTTTTAGAAAATGTATTTTGAAAAATATGTGTCTTGGTTTAGCATGGCTGCTTACGCGGAGACGATGAGGGTACTGTAACCTTTTTGGCGGAGTTCGTCCTGCAGCATGACGGCTTCGTCTAAGGTTTTGGGTTTGCCGATCCAGACACCGTAATAAGGTTCTTCGTAGTGAATGGTGCCGTCAAAGCCGAGGATTTGCAAGCGTTCTAACTGATAGGCGGCGTTGACATCGTATTTGAACAGTCCCGTCTGGACATAGTATTGTTCCGGGATTTCCTGAGCGGAGAGTGGGATGCTTTCTTCGATGCCGGCCGCAATTGCATCCACGATGTCATCAAATTTTTCATCAAAGAGCTGATTGTCCAGATTACTGTTTAAAAAGCCGACTTCCACGAGGACGGCAGGCATTTCTGTTTTGCGCAGAACGATCAGTCCGGGAACTTCTTCCACACCGAGATTTTTAAAACCAACCTGTTCTAACTGGCGGTTGATGTTTTCGGCGAGGGTGTCTACCGTCGGATTATGCTGGTAGACAAGGGTCTGCACGCCGTTGTACAGGTTATCTTCCATGGCGGAGTTGCGGTGGAAGGAGATAAAGTATTTGCCGCCGGAGAGGTTGGCCAGTGCGGCTTTTTCTGTCGGTGAGTTATAAACGTCTGTTGTCCGTGTGTAGTAGACGTTGTATCCGGCTTCTTTCAGTTTGGCGCCAACGGCCAGTGTCAGCCGGAGTACGTCATCTTTTTCCGGGCGTCCCATGTAGGAAGCTCCATTGTCAAAACCGCCGTGTCCGGCGTCTAAAATAATATCTACATCCATAGTTTTCCCCCTTAATAAACCTGGCATCAGACCGAATAGGTGCAGGAGCAAGTAGCGAAAGCGGATTGCGAATGTCCATTTTACAAAAAGATGGTCTGTCAGCCTGTATTTGTTTTTTTCGTTGTTACATGTAAGTAATATATGTCTGGAATTTGGAAATAGTACATCCATTCCTTTATTTATTCAGCGGATTATTTCAGAAAAATGTCTTTGTTTTTGTAGGATGAAAAATAATGTGCTGGGGGAGACATTTGAGAGATTATGGTAACAAAAAGACAAATATCCGAAAGGAGTGAGGAGTAATACGAAATAGTATGGTTCGGTGTTGACAAGAAAACAGTTTTTCTGTATACTTTGAAAATAGAATGTTTTGATATTCAAACTAATTGGAGGGATAGATGAGAGCACAGATTATAGGAACCGGCAGCTGTCTGCCGGAAAAAATAGTAACAAATGATTTTCTTTCCACCATTGTGGACACAAGCGATGAGTGGATCAGCAGCAGAACCGGTATCCGTCAGCGCCATATTGCAGTGGATGAGACAACAGCATCCATGTCCACAGAAGCCGGACGCAGAGCGCTGGAGTCAGCCGGAGTCAAGGCTGAGGAGCTGGATCTGATCGTTGTGGCAACCTGTACCCCGGATACTCTGGTACCGAATACCGCATGTCTGGTGCAGAGCGAACTCGGTGCAGTCAATGCGGTGGCCTTTGATATCAGCGCAGCTTGTTCCGGATTCGTGTTTGCATTAAACCTGGTGGATGCATACATGCAGGCAGGAATCCATAAAACAGCACTTGTGATCGGCGCGGAAACGCTGTCCCGTATCGTGGACTGGAGCGACCGTTCCACCTGCGTATTGTTTGCAGATGGTGCGGGCGCAGCCGTGGTACGCGCGGCAGAGCGTGGTGTGATCGCATCCACACAGGGAAGTGATGGAACCCGCGGCGGTGCAATTTATGTCAAAAACAGAGAAAATTATAATCCGTTTGTGACTGAACAGAAACCAATGGATTATCTGTACATGGACGGCGGTGAAGTGTTCAAATTTGCAGTGAAAAAAGTGCCGCAGTCTATTCAGCAGACACTGGAGGCTGCAAATCTGACCACTGAGGATATTGACTGGTATCTGTTCCATCAGGCAAATGCCAGAATTACGGCAACGATCGCGAAACGCCTGAAGGTACCGAATGAGAAAATCCCGATGAATGTGGACAAATGTGGAAATACATCTGCAGCCAGTGTGGCTATTCTTCTGGATGAAGTCAACCGTAAAGGTATGCTGAAAAAAGGAGACAAGCTGATGCTGGCAGGATTTGGCTCCGGATTGACCTGGGGAACGATGGCAATCGAGTGGTGTATTTAAGAGTTTCTTTTGGAAAAATTGATATTATTTGTGGAAAAATATGATTGTGATGTGGCTACAGTGTATGATCCGAATGTGGAAGAAGCAGGGGAATTCATTGGAGTGCAAAAAGATGGAAACCAGAGTACGGTAACCACAGTGGGAAAGAAATTTGCGACGAACTTTTTCTATAAGGATGTAAAAAACTAGAAAGTGTAAATCAGAGGGCGCTGGAAATTTTTCCTTCGAACGCGATTGTTAGCGGAGGAGACAAAATTTCCAGTGCCCTCGGTATACAATATCCCCCAAAAAATACAATACCCCCAATACAAGATCCGAAAAAATACATTTTTTCAGGAATCCCGCATAGATTAGTGTAAACATGATTTTGCGAGGCCTTTATGCCAAATAAAAGTTTACACGCACAACAAACAGAAAATGTGGACAGAGGAAGGCTGCAGGTCAATGTAACATCAACATTGGGTCTGCAGCCTGTTGTGAATGCCCGTGTCAGCATTTCATACACAGGAGAAAGTCAGCGGCCGTTAGAAGAACTGCGAACGGACAATTCCGGACAGACCGAGGCCGTGACGCTGGATACACCGCCAGTGGAATATTCCCAGGAGCCAAATCAGCCCCAGCCGTTTTCGGAATACACCGTGACAGTACAGGCAGACGGTTATCGCCCGGTGGAAGTATCGGCGGTGGATGTTTTTGCAAATGTGACAGCACTGCAGGAAATCCGCATGGAGCCATTAGATATCTCGCAGGGCGAAGGGGAGGAAAATATCGTCGTTCCGCCAAACACGCTGTGGGGAGATTTTCCACCGAAGATCCCGGAGGAAGAGGTAAAACCAGTGAATGAATCCGGGGAGATCGTGTTGAGCCGCGTGGTAATTCCGGAGTACGTGATCGTCCATGACGGACCACCGACGGATACCCGGGCGCAGGATTATTATGTGCGTTACCGGGATTACATCAAAAATGTGGCTTCCAGTGAGATTTATTCGACCTGGCCGGAGGCAACGCTGCGGGCAAATATTCTGGCGATCATGTCCTTTGCCCTGAACCGTGTATACACCGAGTGGTACAGGGGAAAAGGATACGATTTTACCATTACATCTTCCACGGCTTACGATCAGAAATGGTCCTTCGGGCGTACGATATTCAGCAATATTTCACGGATCGTAGATGAGATTTTTAACAATTATCTGTCCCGTCCAAACGTGCAGCAGCCGATTTTGACGCAATATTGTGACGGAAAAAATGTGACCTGCAGCGGCTGGATGACCCAGTGGGGATCCCGGTATCTGGGAGATCAGGGTTACAGTCCGATTGAGATCCTGCGCTATTATTATGGCAGCAGTATTTACATTAATTCGGCGGAAGAGATTGCAGGAATTCCATCCTCCTGGCCGGGAACAGATCTGGCAGTTGGTTCTTCCGGCACGAAGGTGCGTCAGATGCAGCAGCAGCTTGCAAGGATTTCTCAGGCATATCCGGCCATTCCGACCATTACAGCAGATGGTATTTTCGGGGAACGTACCCGGGAAGCTGTAGAAGCATTTCAGCGGATTTTTGATCTGCCCGTGTCAGGTGTGGTGGATTTTCCGACCTGGTATAAAATTTCCCAGATTTATGTGGGTGTGACGCGGATCGCGGAACTGAATTAAACACGTTTGAAAGGAAAATACAACAAAATTTCATACCAGCCATATTCGGAAACTTGCTCCTGTTTTCCATTCATTTTCTGCATCATCAGTGCAATGTTTTTTACACCGATACCTGTGCTGGAATGAGTGGAAGCAGGGGCAATTTTATTTTTGCAGGAAATAATGAGCATATCATCAGCAATTTCGGTGGAAAGAATCACCGGGGCACTGCGATCCGCATATTTCTGGATATTGGAAAAAATGTTGTTGATAATGCGGCTCATATATTCCACATGGATACGGACCTTGGTTTCTTCCGCAAAAAGCTCACCGGTCTGTATCTGAAAACCATCTTGAGACAGATAAAGGTACAGTTCCGAAAGATAATCCCCCAGTGCATATTCCGCGGATTCCCATGGCTCTAATTCCACCGGCTGATCTGCAGAAGCAAGAAAATATTCAAAAAGCTGGTCGGAAAGTGCCCGGATTTCCAGTGTTTTTGTCAGAGCCCGATTTGCGTAATTAAGCTGATCCATTTCATTTTTCTGACGTTTCAGCAGTTCCAGATCTGTCAGCAGGGTTGCCAGGGGGGTGCGCAGGTCATGGGCCATGCCAAGCACAAGATTTTGCTGTGCAAGTTTCATTTCCAGTTTTTGCAGCTCGGTTTTAGACAGAGAAGCACGCATGTTTTCGATGCCTGCGGCCAGATAGGAAATTCCAGGCGTTCCGTATTTTCCACAGATATATTTTCAGAGCAGCTGTTTTGCTTGTGGTGTGCGCAATTGGTCAGATGAATCAAAAAATAAAAAGCGTATTGGGAATCATTGGACTTTGTATGACGATTATTTCATTTGCCGTGTTAGCAGCAGGATTTATTTATTATATAGACATGAGAAATGTGTATGTATCAGAAGGCGTGTATTTGATTGAAAAATTAATGGCATATCATTGAGGAAAGCATTTATAATAAAACTATGAAATATTATGGAAGCAATTTGGTGATATGTCAAGAGGTGATGGAAAAGAGAATTCATTAAAAACAC
>CAVKTR010000041.1:0-25468 GCA_963659325.1 Dysosmobacter segnis | reverse complement strand
GGTGCTGCAAAAGCAATCGGTCTGGTTATCCCAGAGTTAGCTGGTAAATTAATCGGTGCTGCTCAGCGTGTTCCGACCCCTACAGGTTCTACAACAATCTTAAACGCAGTTGTTGAAGGAAATGTAACAGTTGACGAGATCAACGCAGCTATGAAAGCAGCTTCTAACGAGTCCTTCGGTTACAACGAGGATGAGATCGTTTCTTCCGATATCGTAGGAATGACATATGGTTCTCTCTTCGATGCAACACAGACAATGGTTCTTCCGTTAGATAACGGTACAACTCAGGTTCAGGTTGTTTCTTGGTATGACAATGAGAACAGCTACACAAGCCAGATGGTTCGTACAATCAAATACTTCGCAGAGTTAGCATAATCGATACTCTATAAAGTATAACAAAGACTCACTGCAGGGTCCGGTCTTTTGAAGAAAGGACCGGATCCTGCTTTAAATTTATCTCCGATAAATTTTAAAAGCAGGATGAAAATGCGCACTCGCATAAGAGGAAATTTGCTTCGCATATGCTCGGCGCAACAAGAAAAGTATGCATAGATAAGTTACGGAAAAGTTAGATTATGCATGCATGCTTTTCTTAATTTTTGTAATTTTCCTAAATTAAATATATTAGCAGGATAAGGAGACAATATCATGGGATTAAATAAAAAAACAGTAGATGATATTAATGTAAAAGGACTCAGAGTTCTTTGCAGATGCGATTTCAACGTACCGTTAAAAGATGGCAAGATCACAGACGAGAACCGTCTCGTTGCAGCTCTTCCGACTATTAAAAAACTGATCGCTGACGGCGGCAAAGTAATTCTCTGCTCCCACCTTGGCAAAGTAAAAACAGAAGAAGATAAAAAAACAAAAACGCTTGCACCGGTTGTAGCACGTTTATCTGAGCTGTTAGGACAGGAAGTAAAATTTGCAGCTGATCCGGAAGTTGTAGGACCGAACGCAAAAGCTGCTGTAGAAGCTATGAAAGACGGCGATGTAATCCTTCTTGAGAATACACGTTTCAGACCGGAAGAGACAAAGAACGGAGAGGCTTTCTCCAAAGATCTCGCTTCCATCTGTGATGTATTCGTAAACGATGCATTTGGTACAGCTCACAGAGCACACTGCTCTAACGTAGGTGTTGCAGGTCTGGTTGACACCGCTGTTGTTGGTTACTTAATGCAGAAAGAAATTGATTTTCTCGGAAACGCAGTAAATAATCCAGAGAGACCGTTCGTAGCAATTCTTGGTGGTGCAAAAGTAGCAGATAAATTAAATGTAATCTCTAACCTGCTTGAGAAATGCGATACATTGATCATTGGTGGCGGTATGGCTTTCACATTCCTGAAAGCAAAAGGATACGAAGTAGGAAACTCCTTAGTAGATGATTCCAAGATCGATTACTGTAAAGAAATGATGGACAAAGCTGAGAAACTTGGCAAGAAATTACTTCTTCCGGTTGATACAACCATCGCAGCAGGTTTCCCGGATCCAATCGATGCAGAAATCGAAGTAGAAGTAGTTCCGTCTGATGCAATCCCGGCTGACAAAGAAGGTCTTGATATCGGAACAAAGACAGCTGAGTTATATGCAGATGCAGTAAAATCTGCAAAAACAGTTGTATGGAACGGACCGATGGGCGTATTTGAGAATCCGATCCTTGCAAAAGGTACCATCGCAGTTGCAAAATCCCTGGCAGAGACAGACGCTACAACAATCATCGGTGGTGGTGATTCCGCAGCAGCTGTAAACCAGCTTGGATTTGGTGACAAGATGACACATATTTCCACAGGTGGCGGAGCTTCTCTGGAATTCCTTGAAGGAAAGGAACTGCCAGGCGTAGCAGCAGCAAACGACAAATAAAAATCCCATATATGAAATAATTGCTTCGTTAGATGAGACTTGACGTACCTTTGTGTACGCCTGCGTCTCATCTGCCTTGCACTGATTCCATATCTGAAATTTTTTGAAGTCCTTATACTAATTGAATTTCTGAAAAATTTTCAGCAATAATGATATATTAAGGAGAAATGGCAAAATGGCTAGAAAGAAAATTATCGCAGGTAACTGGAAAATGAATAAAACACCGAGCGAAGCAGTTGCTCTGGTGAATGAGTTAAAACCGTTAGTAGCTAATGAGGATGTAGATGTAGTATTCTGTGTACCGGCAATCGACATCATCCCGGCTATGGAAGCTGCAAAAGGCAGCAATATCTGCATCGGTGCTGAGAACATGTATTTTGAAGAGAGCGGAGCTTACACAGGTGAGATTTCCCCGGACATGTTAGTAGACGCAGGTGTAAAATACGTTGTTCTTGGACATTCTGAGAGACGTGAGTATTTTGCAGAGACAGATGAGACTGTAAACAAAAAAGTTCTGAAAGCTTTCGAACATGGCATTACACCGATCATCTGCTGTGGTGAGACTCTGACACAGAGAAAACAGGGTATCTATCTTGACTGGATCCGTATGCAGATCAAGATCGCATTCCAGAACGTAACTGCAGATCAGGCAAAAACAGCAGTCATCGCTTATGAGCCGATCTGGGCCATCGGAACAGGTGAGACAGCTACTTCTGAACAGGCAGAGGAAGTATGCGGCGCTATCCGTGCATGCATCGCTGAAGTTTATGATGAGGCTACTGCAGAGGCAATCCGTATCCAGTACGGCGGATCTGTAAACGCAGGAAACGCAGCAGAGTTATTTGCAAAACCGGACATCGATGGTGGTCTGGTAGGCGGCGCTTCTCTGAAAGCTGACTTCGGCAAAATCGTGAACTATAATAAATAAATTAACAATGCTTTAACAATTCAGAGCCATCCGCGAGTCCGTTTGGCTCTGAATTTATCTCAAACTAAATTGGTGTTCCTGTTCGTATGAAGAAGTTGTGAAAATAGCTTTTTGACAGGGACAACGATACAGATATTTTGGAGGAAAACATGAGTAAAAGACCAGTCGTATTAATGGTTTTAGATGGATATGGCTTAAATGACAATCCGGAAGGAAATGCTATCGCAATGGCAAAAACTCCGGTAATGGACAGCCTGATGAAAGACTATCCGTTTGTAAAAGGTGCCGCATCCGGTCTGGCAGTTGGTCTGCCGGATGGCCAGATGGGAAACTCTGAGGTTGGACATATGAACATCGGCGCAGGCCGGATCATTTATCAGGATCTGACCAGAATCACAAAAGCAATCGAAGATGGCGATTTTTTTGAAAACAAAGGACTGCTGACAGCGATTGAAAACTGCAAGAAAAACAATTCTGACCTGCATCTGTGGGGACTGTTATCCGATGGTGGTGTACACAGCCACATTACACATCTGTACGGTCTTCTTGATATGGCAAAAAAACATGGTCTGACAAACGTATATGTACACGCATTTTTGGATGGTCGTGATACACCGCCGGCTTCCGGAAAAGATTATATCGAGCAGCTGGAAGCAAAAATGCAGGAGATCGGCGTAGGAAAGATTGCGTCTATTTCCGGCCGTTACTATGCAATGGATCGTGATAACAACTGGGATCGTATCCAGAAAGCATACGATTCTCTGGTATCCGGAACAGGCGTACAGGCAACTGACGCAGTGAAAGCAATGGAAGCTTCTTACGCAGACGGCGTAACAGACGAGTTCGTACTTCCGACGGTTATCACAGATGAAGCAGGCAAACCGGTTTCTGTTGTAAAAGAAAATGATTCTGTTATCTTCTTCAACTTCCGTCCGGACCGTGCCCGTGAGATCACCAGAGCATTCTGTGATGATGCATTTACCGGATTTGAGCGTCCGTTCATTCCACTGACCTATGTATGCTTCAAAGATTACGATGAGACAATCCCGAATAAGATTATCGCATTCGAGAAAGAATCCATCAAAAATACATTCGGTGAGTTTCTTGCTGCACAGGGCAAAAAACAGCTCCGTCTGGCAGAAACAGAGAAATACGCACACGTTACCTTTTTTTTCAACGGCGGCGTAGAGGAGCCGAACGTAGACGAGGCACGTCTGCTGGTTGCATCTCCGAAAGATGTTGCAACTTATGACCTGAAACCGGAAATGAGTGCTCCAGAAGTAGGAATGGATCTGGTAGAAGCAATCAAATCCGACAAATACGATGTGATCATCATCAACTTTGCAAACCCGGATATGGTAGGTCATACCGGTGTGATCCCGGCAGCAGTTGCAGCCGTAGAACGTGTGGACAGCCTGGTAGGTGATGCGGTACAGGCAGTCAAAGACGTAGACGGAATTCTGTTTATCTGTGCTGATCACGGAAATGCAGAGCAGATGATCGACTACACAACCGGCGCTCCGCATACTGCGCATACAACCAACCCGGTACCGTTTATTCTGGTAAATGCAGATCCGTCTTACGGACTGGCAGAGGGTGGATGCCTGGCAGACATCGCTCCGACACTGATCGAACTGATGGGATTAAAACAGCCGGAGGAAATGACCGGTCACAGTTTATTAACTAAGAAATAAATACCAAAGTAATTTGTTGATTTTCCGCACCTTCTTGAATTAACGTTCAAGAAGTATCGCTCGCTCTGGAGCGAGCTCTTTCGCCACACAACAGTTGTTATAATTGTTGTGTGGCTTTTTCTATGAGAGTATAAATAAAAAGGAGTATAAGTAATTGAACGAGACATTTATGAAAGAAAAGCCGATTTTTCCGCTGTTGTTATCGATGTCCCTTCCGATGGTCATCTCCATGGCGGTAAATTCGCTTTATAACATTGTCGACAGTTATTTCGTGGCAAAGATCAGTGAGGATGCCATGACGGCACTTTCACTGGTGTTTCCAATCCAGAATTTTATCAACGCAGTAGCGATTGGTTTTGGCGTCGGTATCAATGCCATGATCGCCCAGCATCTTGGCGCAGGAAGAAGGGATAATGCGGACGAGGCGCTGACACAGGGTATGGTGCTGTCTGTTATTCATGGAATTATCATGATGATTTTGTGCATCGTTGGAATTCCGTATTTTTTGAAATTGTTTACCACAGACGCAAATGTGATCGCACTTGGGGTGCGTTATGCCACCATCGCATTTTCGTTTTCTATTATTATTAATGTGAATCTGACCCTGGAAAAAATGTATCAGGCCATCGGAAATATGAATATTACCATGGTGTGTCTGTTACTTGGTTGTGGATTGAATATTCTGCTGGATCCGATGATCATTTTCGGCATCGGACCGTTTCCGAAACTTGGCATTGTGGGAGCAGCATTGGCCACCGGAGTTGGACAATGCCTGCCGGTAGTAATCTACATCATTGTATATCTGAAGCAGCCAAAACGAGTGGCTTTCCGTCGGGAATATGTGCATCTGACAAAAGAAGTGACCGGACAGTTATACGGTATCGGAATCCCGGCTATCCTGAATATGGCATTGACTTCCGTGCTGACCACGGCATTGAATGCAATTCTGGCAGCATTTTCCCAGACCTATGTGCTGGTGCTTGGCATTTATTATAAACTGCAGACCTTTTTGTATATGCCGGCGAATGGAATCATTCAGGGCATGCGTCCGCTGATCGGCTACAATTACGGAGCCGGGGAGCATAAGCGTGTGAACCAGCTCTATCAACTGACACTGATCATGAACGTCTGCATTATGGCGGTTGGTATGATTCTGTGTCTGACAATCCCGGGCAGACTGATGGGAGCGTTTGCGGAAAATCCAGAGACTATTCAGGCTGGTATTACAGCACTGCATATCATCTGCTTTGGATTTATTTTGTCCGCTGTATCAGTTACGGCTTGCGGCGCGCTGGAAGGATTGGGAAAAGGAGTACCGTCCCTGCTGATTTCATTATCCAGATACGTGGTGCTGATCATTCCATTGGCATTTATTTTCAGCCGGTTCTGGGGGGCAGTTGGCGTATGGCATGCCTTCTGGGTGGCAGAAGCACTGACTGCTGTATTTGCAGCAATTATTTATCAACGCAGTGTAAGAGAGTAGTAGATAGAAGCAGAGTGAAAACCATATATAAGTACAACTAATTAATGAGAAAATATATACAAAAATACTTATAAATAGAGCTAGATTTTCTACACCCACTTTTCCAATCTGCGGCCATTGTCGATTGACGAATGTTTTTCAAATGTATTATACTTAAATTACATTGCGAAAGTTTTATTTATAAATGCATTTCGTTTTATTTGGAAAATCTGTTTATGGATAAAATGTTTTGCAGAAAAGAAAGAAACTAAATAAGTACAATACAGAGAAAAGGGGAATCAATCGCTATGAGTATTCAGACATTCAAACCGGTGAAAGAAGGAAAAGTACGTGAGGTTTATGATATTGGTGACAGCCTGATCATTACCGCCACAGACAGAATTTCTGCCTTTGATGTAATTTTAAAAAATAAAGTTGAGAAAAAAGGTACCATTCTGACAAAAATGTCAGAGTTCTGGTTCGATTTTACAAAAGATATTTTACCGAACCACATGATTTCTACTGATGTAAAAGATATGCCGGAATTTTTCCAGAATGAGAGATTCGATGGAAACAGCATGAAATGTAAGAAACTTGAGATGCTGCCGGTAGAGTGTATTGTACGTGGATATATTACAGGAAGCGGTTGGGCAAGCTACTGCGAGAACGGTACTGTCTGTGGCATCAAGCTTCCGGAGGGATTAAAAGAGTCTGAAAAACTGCCTGAGCCGATCTATACACCATCCACAAAAGCGGAGATCGGTGATCATGATGAGAACGTAAGCTTTGAGCAGACCGTCATCAACCTGGAGAAAATCTATCCGGGCAAAGGACAGGAGTATGCGGAGAAACTGCGTGACTACACCATTGTACTTTACAAAAAATGTGCCGAGTACGCATTAAGCAAAGGTATCATCATCGCAGATACAAAATTTGAGTTCGGTCTGGATGAGAACGGAAATGTCATCCTTGGCGATGAGATGCTGACACCGGACAGCTCCCGTTTCTGGCCATTAGAGGGATACGAGGCAGGAAAAGGACAGCCGTCCTATGACAAACAGTTTGTAAGAGACTGGTTAAAAGCAAACCCGGACAGCGATTATCTGCTTCCGGATGAAGTAATCGAAAAAACAGTGGATAAATACAAAGAGGCATATGAAGTGCTGACTGGAAAGAAATTCCAGGCATAAACCGCATAGTTGGAGGGAAAAGATTCATGCTGGAAAACAAAATGGAACAGACCATGGCACAGGACGAATTACATGAGGAGTGTGGTGTCTTTGGTATCTATGATTTAGACGGACATGATGTGGCATCTAGCATTTATTATGGCCTGTTCGCCCTGCAGCACCGTGGACAGGAGAGCTGCGGTATCGCGGTCAGCGAGACACAGGGACCAAAGGGAAAAGTATCCAGTTTCAAGGATATGGGGCTTGTAAATGAGGTGTTTAACGCAGAAAATCTGGAGCGTCTGAAGGGTGACATCGGCGTAGGTCATGTGCGTTATTCTACCGCCGGAGCTTCCACCAGGGAAAATGCGCAGCCGCTGGTATTAAACTATGTCAAAGGTACACTGGCGCTGGCGCACAACGGAAACCTGATCAATGCAAATGAACTGCGTCATGATCTGGAGTATACAGGTGCGATCTTCCAGACCACCATTGACTCTGAGGTTATCGCATACCACATCGCAAGAGAGCGTCTGAAAGTCGGAACCGTTGAGGAAGCCGTACAGCGCGCCGCTGCAAAAATGAAAGGTGCATATTCCATCGTTGTCATGAGCCCGCGAAAACTGATCGGTGCCCGTGACCCGTTTGGATTTAAACCATTATGTATTGGTAAACGTGACAATTCTTATATTATTACGTCTGAAACATGTGCTCTTGAGACTATCGGTGCAGAGTTCGTGCGTGATGTAAAACCGGGTGAGGTCGTTACCATTAACGGTGACGGTGAGATCACATCCGATATGACAAATGCCATTGATCCGTGCAAAGAAGGAAGATGTATTTTCGAGTACATTTATTTTGCAAGAGCAGACAGTCACTTTGACGGCATCAGCGTGTACGATGCCAGAATCAAAGCCGGCATATTCCTTGCACAGGATTCACCGGTTGACGCAGATCTGGTTGTCGGTGTTCCGGAATCCGGAAACGCTGCAGCACTTGGTTATGCAATGGAATCCGGTATTCCATACGGTACTGCATTTGTCAAAAACAGCTACGTGGGACGTACATTCATCAAGCCGAAACAGAGCAGCCGTGAGCAGAGCGTCCGTGTAAAATTAAATGTAGTAAAAGAGGCAGTTGCCGGAAAACGTATCATTATGATCGACGATTCCATTGTGCGTGGAACTACATCCGGACTGATCGTAAATATGCTGAAAGAAGCAGGAGCAACAGAAGTACATGTGCGCATCAGTGCACCGCCATTCTTATGGCCATGTTATTTCGGAACCGATATTCCTGCCAGAGAGCAGCTGATCGCTTACAACCGTTCCATTGAGGATATACGAGAGCTGATCGGAGCAGATTCCCTTGGCTATCTGCGCATTGAGCGTCTGAAAGAGATGGTAAACGGTCTGCCGATCTGTGAGGGATGCTTCACAGGAACATACCCGTTAGCTCCGCCAACCGAAGACATTCGTGGCGAGTATGAGCGATAAACGACGAACGTGGATTTTGGACAGGAGAGAATTCTGCTTGCAGAAATGAACTCCTGAACAGAAATCCATGTGAGTGTAACGGACAGATCGGAAATGTGAAACATTTTCGATCTGAGTCGTTTATCGCTTTTGAAAAAAAACTTGCATTAGAAGCATAAAACATACTATTATAATATAAGCATGTATACAGAAACTGGAGCAAATTGGAATGACTGAAGACCGTTGTTCCGTTTGCTACAGTTTTGCTTTTGTAAAGGAGAAAAAAATATGAGTACAGACAGATATACAAGTCCACTTTCCGAGCGTTATGCAAGCAAAGAAATGCAGTATATTTTTTCACCGGAGATGAAATTCCGTACATGGAGACGTCTCTGGATCGCCCTTGCTGAGACAGAGAAAGAGCTTGGCCTGGACATTACACAGGAGCAGATCGACGAGCTGAAAGCACACAAAGATGACATCAACTTTGAAGTTGCAAAAGAGCGTGAAAAACTGGTGCGTCATGACGTTATGTCTCATGTATACGCATACGGTGTACAGTGCCCAAAAGCAAAAGGTATCATTCACCTTGGCGCCACATCCTGTTACGTTGGTGACAATACAGATATCATTTTGATGTCTGAGGCTCTGAAATTAGTTCGTAAAAAACTGATCAACGTTATCGCAGAACTTGCAAAATTTGCAGATCGTTATAAAAACCTGCCGACACTGGCATTTACACACTTCCAGCCGGCTCAGCCGACAACCGTTGGAAAACGTGCCACACTTTGGACACAGGAATTTCTGATGGATCTGGAAGACCTTGATTATGTGCTTGGCTCTCTGAAATTACTTGGTTCCAAAGGAACCACAGGTACACAGGCAAGCTTCTTAGAACTGTTTGACGGAGATCAGGAGACCATCGACAAGATCGATCCAATGATTGCTGCAAAAATGGGATTCAAAGAGTGCTATCCGGTATCCGGACAGACTTATTCCAGAAAAGTAGATACAAGAGTATTAAATGTCGTTGCAGGAATCGCTGCAAGTGCACATAAAATGTCAAACGACATCCGTCTGCTTCAGCATCTGAAAGAAGTAGAAGAGCCGTTTGAGAAAAACCAGATCGGATCATCCGCAATGGCATACAAGAGAAACCCGATGAGAAGTGAGCGTATTGCTTCCATCTCCAGATATGTGATGGTCGATGCCTTAAACCCGGCGATCACATCCGCAACACAGTGGTTTGAGCGTACACTGGATGATTCTGCAAACAAACGTCTCAGCGTGGCAGAAGGATTCCTTGCCATCGATGGCGTACTGGATCTGTGCCTGAACGTCGTAGACGGACTGGTTGTATATGACAAAGTAATCACAAAACATCTGATGAGCGAGCTGCCGTTCATGGCAACAGAGAACATTATGATGGATGCTGTAAAGAAAGGTGGAGACCGTCAGGAACTTCATGAGAAGATCCGTCAGCTTTCCATGCAGGCAGGCGCAAATGTAAAACAGAATGGTCTGGATAACAACCTGCTTGAGCTCATTGCAGCAGATGAGAGCTTTGGTCTGACACTGGAAGAACTGCAGGCAAATATGGACCCGTCCAAGTATGTGGGACGCGCTCCGTTGCAGGTAGATAACTTCCTGAAAAATTATGTAAATCCGGTATTGGATGCCAATAAGGAAATCCTTGGAATGACAGCCGAAATTACGGTGTAGGCATTGGTTAAAATATAATATTATATAAAACGAAATTGAAGAATCCTTCTGCAACAGCTAGCCGTTCGTTACCTTCGCTTTGCATCGGTTTTATCGTGCTCACTCCCACTTCCTATAGAAGCTGGTCAGTTCCCGTTCGCACAAAACTCGCAAAGCTCAGTCACTTACTAAATCGCTTGTTGCAGAAGGATTCTTCGATTTCGCTATTTACATTATGAAAATTAAAACATACTGCTTATCGTTACACTATGCTACGCATGCAGAACTTTCGACAAAATGAATAATTGTTGTCGTAACTGAAATACAAAATCAGAGAAAATTTTCTCGACTAACGATTAAGCGAACGACTGAGTTTTACGAGTTTTGCGCGAGTGGGAGACGACCAGCTTTTATAGGAGTTGAGAGCGAGCGCGATAAAACCGAAGTAAAACGAGGGCAGTGAACGTCTAGTGAGTGAGAAAATTTTCTCTGATTTTGCTTTAATACCCCAAAATTATTCTATTTTTTCATCGGCAGGTTTGTGACGGCGTGCGTATTCCGTGGGCGGCATCCCCATCTGCTTGTGAAACACGCGGGAAAAATACAGGCTGTTGTCAAACCCGACGGATTCCGCAATGTCGATCATGGACATTTCATTGTGCGTCAGCAAATAGCAGGCCTGTTTGATCCGGTATTCGCTCAAGTATTCTTTCGGCGATTTCCCAAGTACCGCCTGAAACGCCCGGCACAGATAACTCCGGCTTAATCCCACATAGGCCGCCATATCATCAACTGTGATCGGGGAACCATAGTTTGAGGAAATATACTCAATGGTCTTGATCACATAACTTTCTTTCCGACTCAGCTTGTTCTTTTTTTCCGCCTCCCGCATATAAATAGCAAGAAGCATGTACAAATATCCCGCCATTTCCACGGAATTGATAAAATCATTTCCACGGGCGTTGTAAATCTGGTTCATACGCTGACTGATCTCGCCGCTGTGGATATTGTTGTAGGTCACCGGGAAGGACGGCATAAAACGGGTTGCCTTCAAAATAGATGGCGCATCGTTTCCGGTGAATCCGATCCAGGAGTATTCCCAGGGATCTTCCTTGTCAGCATAATACCAGACTTCATGGTTTGGATAGATCAGAAAGGAATCCCCGGCTTTCAATGTATAGAGTTTTCCGTTGCAGTGATAATATCCCTTGCCGGTCAGAATATGATGGATCAGGTAGTGGTCTTTTGTGCCCGGTCCCCAGTGATGATTTGGGTCACATTTTTGATGGCCAACATTACAGACAGACAGGGAAAAAAGTTCATATTTGCGTATTTTGTAAGAATCTTTGTAAAAATCACTCATTTTCATGCCCTCCACAATAAAATCAGATTAGCATAAATGATACAAAAAAACAACATTTTTACATATTTTGCACACATTTCCACATAGGAATTTAGTAAGAAAGAAAGTACAATGAAACTATCAACGGCAGAGAAATGAGTTCGCGTGTACTGAGACAAAAACAGCAGTACAGGAGAAGAATCAGTATCTGCCTGGCAATAACAGGAAAAAATGAAACAGATGGAGGGGTTCGATGAAAGAGCAGTTATTAAAAGAGTTCAAAGAAAAATTTGGCAGTGAAGGCGATATCCGCAGCTATTTTGCACCGGGCAGAGTAAACCTGATCGGTGAGCATACCGATTACAATGGCGGACATGTATTCCCGTGTGCACTGACCATCGGTACCTATGCAATTGTAAGAAAACGTGAAGACCGCAATTTCCGTTTTTATTCCACAAACTTTGAGAGTCTTGGTGTGATCGAAGCAAGTCTTGACAATCTGAAATATGACAAAGCTCTGGACTGGACCAACTATCCGCTGGGCGTTGTATGGGCTTTCATTGAGAAAGGTTACCCGGTAGATTACGGTTTCGATATGCTGTTATATGGAAACATTCCGAATGGCTCCGGACTTTCTTCTTCTGCTTCTGTAGAGGTTGTAACCGGCGTGGCTTTGCGTGATCTCTTTGGATACGATGATATTTCCATGATCGATATCGCATTATTCGGACAGTATTCCGAGAATAACTTCAATGGTGTAAACTGCGGTATCATGGATCAGTTCGCCATCGCAATGGGTAAAAAAGATCAGGCCATCTTCTTAGATACCAGCGATCTTTCCTATACATATGCACCGATCAAACTGGCAAATGAAAAAATCGTAATTGCATGCAGCAATAAAAAACGTGGTCTTGGCGATTCCAAATACAATGAGCGCCGTGCAGAGTGCGAGGAAGCTCTGGCAGAACTTCAGACAAAACTTGATATCAAAGCACTTGGCGAGCTTTCCGAGGAAGAGTTTGAGGCAAACAAAGACCTGATCAAGAGCGAAGTACGTCAGCACCGTGCAAAACATGCCGTTTACGAGAATCAGCGTACCTTAAAAGCAGTAGAGGCACTGAAAGCAGGCAATCTGGAAGAGTTCGGAAAACTGATGAATGCTTCTCACGTATCTCTGCGTGACGATTACGAAGTAACCGGTATCGAGCTTGATACACTGGTTGAGAACGCATGGGAGCAGGAAGGTGTCATCGGTTCCCGTATGACAGGAGCAGGATTCGGCGGTTGTACTGTAAGTATCGTAAAAACAGACTGCGTTGATAAATTTATCGAGAACGTTGGAAAAGCATATCTGGAGAAAATCGGCTATGCAGCAGATTTTTATGTAGTAGAGATCGGCGATGGCGGAAGAGTTTTAGAGTAAAAAATATGTTGTAGCGGTTCAGGAACAGTATGATTCTGGATTGCAGCAAAAACAGACAGAAGTAATATTTGTATGGGAAAATATCTGATTTGAGGAACAGCAGATATTGGAACATGCGTCATGAGGAGGAGCATACGAAATGTCTGATTTATATGTAGCAAGACTGGTACAGTACGGCTTAGAGTCCGGTCTGATCCCGGAAGAGGAGCGGATTTACAGCACGAACCAGATTCTTGAGGTTATGAAAAAAGATGATTATGAGGCACCGACAGCCGAAGAAGTTGGCACAGAGATTGATCTGGCAGACACATTAAACCATCTGCTGGATGAAGCTTTGGAGAGCGGCGTATTAGAAGACGGCGGCGTGGTATCCAGAGATCTGTTTGATACAAAACTGATGAACTGCCTGACTCCGCGTCCGGCTCAGGTCATTGCAAAATTCCGTGAGGATTATGCCAAAGATCCGAAGAAAGCGACAGATGATTACTATAACTTCAGCGTGGCCACCAACTACATCCGCAAGGATCGTATCGCGAAAGACCGCCGCTGGAAAGTGCCGTCTGAGTATGGTGAGATCGACATTACCATCAACTTAAGCAAACCGGAGAAAGACCCGAAAGCCATCGCAGCAGCAAAACTGGCAAAACAGTCCGCTTATCCGAAATGCCAGCTCTGTGTAGAGAACGAAGGCTATGCAGGTCGCCTGAATCATCCGGCCCGTCAGAACCATCGTATCATTCCGATTACCATCAATGGCGGAAACTGGGGCTTCCAGTATTCTCCATATGTATATTATAACGAGCACTGTATCGTATTTAACGGCGAGCACACACCGATGAAGATTGAGCGCGCAACCTTCCGTAAACTGTTTGACTTTGTAAAACAGTTCCCACACTATTTTCTGGGATCCAATGCGGACCTGCCGATCGTTGGCGGTTCTATCTTAAGCCACGATCATTTCCAGGGCGGACATTATACTTTTGCCATGGAAAAAGCAGAGTTTGAGAAAACCATTACAATCCCTGGTTTTGAAGATGTGGAAGCAGGCATCGTACATTGGCCGTTATCTGTCATCCGTATCAGAAGCAACGACGATGAGCGACTGGTGGAACTGGCAGATCATATTTTAAAAGCATGGCGTGGATACACCGATGAGGATGCATTTATTTTTGCAGAGACAGACGGCGAACCACACAACACCATCACACCGATCGCACGTATGCGTGACGGAAAATACGAACTGGATCTGGCACTGCGTAACAATATCACCACAGAGGAATGCCCACTTGGTGTATATCATCCGCATGCAGAGCTGCATCACATCAAAAAAGAGAACATTGGTCTGATCGAGGTTATGGGACTGGCCGTATTACCGGCTCGTCTGAAAAATGAGATGGACGTACTGGCTGAGTACATTCTGGAAGGCAGGGATATCCGTTCCAACGAAACCATCGAGAAACATGCAGACTGGGTAGATTCTTTCCGTGATCAGTATACATTTACAAAAGAAAATGTAGAAGAAATCCTGCAGCAGGAGATCGGAAAAGTGTTTGTAAAAGTTCTGGAAGATGCCGGTGTATACAAATGCACCGAAGAAGGCAGAAAAGCATTTGACAGATTTGTTTCAGTTTTATAAAATGGTAACTGTTCAGAAATAGTCGGATACGAATGTTTTTTGATAAAAAGTGTATGTTTTACGCTTTGATCAGAAAAGACAACGTCTGGCTTGTATGAATTTACAGGAGGTAAAGAAATGCATATTTTAGTAACCGGAGGCGCCGGATATATCGGCAGCCATACATGTGTGGAACTGTTAAACGCAGGCTATGAAGTAACCGTAGTAGATAATCTGTACAATTCCAGTGAGAAAGCTCTGGACCGCGTACAGGAGATTACCGGGAAAACACTGAAATTCTACGAAGCAGATATTCTTGACAGAGATGCCATGAATAAAATTTTTGATGAAAATACATTTGATGCTGTTATCCACTTCGCTGGTTTAAAAGCAGTTGGTGAGTCTGTTGCAAAACCGATTGAGTACTATCAGAACAATATCGGCGGAACACTGGTGCTGACAGACGTTATGCGTAACCACGGCTGCAAGAACATTATCTTCAGTTCTTCTGCAACTGTATACGGCGATCCGGCCATGATCCCGATTACAGAGGAGTGTCCGAAAGGAACCTGCACCAACCCATATGGCTGGACAAAGAGCATGTTAGAGCAGATCCTGACAGATATTCATACTTCTGATCCGGAGTGGAACGTTGTATTACTTCGTTACTTCAACCCGATCGGAGCACACAAGAGTGGCATGATCGGTGAAGATCCGAAAGGTATCCCGAACAACCTGCTTCCATATGTAGCTCAGGTTGCTATCGGTAAATTAGAGTGCCTTGGCGTATTCGGTGATGATTATGAAACACCGGATGGAACAGGCGTACGTGATTACATCCACGTCGTAGATCTGGCAGTAGGTCACGTAAAAGCAGTTGAGAAACTGGCTGACAAAGACGGTGTATCTATCTACAACCTTGGAACAGGCCACGGATACAGTGTACTTCAGGTAGTTCATGCATTTGAGAAAGCATGCGGACATGCAATCAATTATGCCATCAAACCGCGCCGCCCGGGCGATATCGCTATGTGCTACTGCGATCCGGCAAAAGCGAAAAAAGAGCTTGGCTGGGAGGCGCAGTATGGCATTGAGGATATGTGTGCTGATTCTTGGAGATGGCAGAGCCAGAATCCGAACGGATATGCTGACTGAAAGGGATTTTTGACTGAATGAATGATTATAAGATAACGCAGCAGGTGAAAAGAAAAGCAAAACCATTTACGAAGCTGTTGTCCATTGTCATGGTGGTACTGGCTGTGGTGCTGGTTCTTCTGGCGATCATATTTGACACAGGACTGATGCTTCCGGCATTTCTGTTTGCTGTGCTGTATTATATTTTTTCCATTAACAGGGAGAAAGAATACGAGTATACGATGGAAGACGGTACGCTGACCATTGATGTGATCCGTGGAAAACGCCGTAGGAAGACAGCGCATACGCTCGTGCTGAAAGATGTTGAAGTGGTTGCTCCAAACTGGCATGAGGCAGTTGCAAAATACCGTAAAAATGGTGGAACAGAGAAGCTGAAGAAGTACGATTATACTTCCTATGAAGAGGACATCCCGTATTATACCATGATCACTTATGAGGACAATGAGAAGATTAAGCTGCTTCTGGATTTGAACCACAGTATGCTGGAGGCGATCAAACGTGTTTACCCACAGAAGGTGTATATGCAATGAAAAAAGCAAAAGGTAGAGTGGAATTACGTTATTATGATATTCAGCAGGAGGAGTATCTGATTGCCTTGCAGAACCAAAACTGGCAAAATAAATACCAGACAGAAGCCGACAGCCTGCATTTTCACAACCTGCTGGAGATTGGTATTTGTACGCAGGGACATGGAACCTTGCGCCTGGAGGATAATACGGTTTTCTACGAGGCAGGAATGATCACTGTGATCCCGGCGAATTTCCCGCATAATACGATCCCTCAGGGAGAGGATGGCAATACATGGGCCTATCTGTTTGTGGATCCGGAGAAGGTGTTGTCTGCGTTTTATCCGGATGATATTCTGTTGCAACAGAGACTGCTTGAAAATATCAACCGCCAGACGTTTCTTGGGAAAGAGACGGATGTGCCGGGACTAAAAAACGTGATTACCTGTATTTTGAATGAAATGGGCCATACACCGGAATTTTACCGGGAGTGTGTGAGAGGACTGTCCCTGTCCCTACTTCTTATGATTGCCCGGCTGAATTCCAAAAAGGAGATCAGGCAGGAAATATTGCGCCAGAAAAATGGGTTTGATCAGATCCGTCCGGCACTGGAATATATCAGGGATAAATTCGCAACACCGATGAAGATTGCGGAGATTGCGTCGGTGTGTCATATGAGTGAGTCCCATTTCCGGCGTCTGTTTGAGGAAAACCTTGGCATGACACCGGTGGATTATCTGAATCAGGTGCGTATCAAGAAAGCCTGCGACCTGATCCGCAAGACGGGCTATTCCATGGAGGAGATTGCAGTGAAAGTGGGATTTTCTACTACTTCGACCTTTAACCGTAATTTTAAACGGATTGTCGGAACATCTCCGTATCACTGGAAAAAATCGCCTGAGAATTTTGAAACCAGACTGGCAGACTTTAATATTCTGGTAGAAAAAGGCTGGTAGGAACGAGATGCAGAGTAGAGTGATTCTGGGAAGAAGTTGTCTGATCATGCTGCCCGGAATCATCTGGCAGGAATGTGAATGACATTCCGTGACTGCTGATATATTAAGAAAATAGAGAATCATATGTGCAAAAAGTGCCAGAATACGTATTTTTTGCCGTATGATTTTCTTTTTTTTGCCAATAGACACCATGTGGTAACTGTTGAAACTATCGAAAAGAATTCGGAAAAACTTCGTGAAAAAAACGAAAAAATGAAAGAAGATGTATGAAACAGGGATGAAAGTGAAAAAAAAGTAAAAAAAGACACAAAAAGTCGTTAAAAAATATACAAAGTGACGATGAAAAGTCAAAAACGCGTATATTATGAAAAAAAATGCTCACAACATTATGCGGGGGTATAGTATAATATGTACATCTTGATGCAGGAGATAAAACATAATTTGATTAATGTGAACAAATGAGTTTTTTGAGCATCAGAAGTATTTCATGAGGAGGAGAAAACATGAAAAAGAAAGTAATTTCACTTATGCTGATCGGTGCTATGGTAGCTTCAATGGCAGCTTGTGGTAGCAGCGACAGTTCATCAAAAAGTGACGCATCCGCAACAGAAGAGAGCGGAGCAAGTGAGGGTGGCAACACGTTGACAGTCTGGACATGGGATCCAAAATTCAACATTCCGGCAATCGAGGAAGCTGGAAGAATCTACAAAGAAGATTTGGGACATTCAGATTTTACACTTAAAGTTGTTGAAACATTATCTGATGACTGTGAGTCCAAATTGATCGCAGCAGCAGAGGGTGGAGATCTCTCTACATTACCGGATATTGTTCTGATGCAGGATAATTCTTATCAGAAATTCGTAACAGCTTATCCGGAAGCATTCACAGACCTGACAGATTCTGGAATCGACTTCTCCCAGTTCGCAGCCGGTAAACTTGCATATTCTACTGTAGATGGCAAGAATTATGGTGTTCCGTTTGATAATGGTGCTGTAATCGGTGCTTACAGAACAGATATTCTTGAGGAAGCAGGATATACAGTTGATGATCTGACAGATATTGACTGGAATCGTTTCATTGAGATCGGAAAAGATATCAAAGCAAAAACAGATACATATATCTTATCCGGACAGGCTGATTCCCCGGATACAATCATGATGATGCTTCAGTCCGCAGGAGCTTCCCTCTTTGATGAGGATGGAAATCCGGCTATGGAAGATAATGACGCATTGAAAGAGTGTATCGAAATCTACAAAACAATGGTAGACGAGGGAATTTACCTTGAAGTAAACAAATGGGATGATTATGTAACATCTATCACAAAAGGAACTGTTTGCGGTGTTATTAATGGTAACTGGATTACCGCAACGATTATGGGTATGGAAGATACATCAGGAAAATGGGAAATCACCAATATGCCTAAGCTGATCGAGACTCCAAACGCAACAAACTACTCTAACAACGGTGGTTCATCCTGGTATATCACATCAAACTGCAAGAACGTTGATCTGGCAATTGACTTCTTAAAGAGCACGTTTGCCGGCAGCGTAGAACTGTATGAGAATATTCTTCCGACAACAGGTGCTATTGCTACATACCTTCCGGCAGGAGATTCCGATGCATATGCTCAGCCGCAGGAATATTGGAACAATCAGCCAATCTTCAAACAGATTGTAGAGTTCTCCAAACTGACACCTACAAACAATACAAGCCCATACTACTATGATGGAAGAAATGCGATCGGAACACAGATTCAGAACATCATGAATGGTGCTGATGTTGATACTGCAATTGCTGATGCACAGGCTGAAGTTGAATTTTCAATGCAGTAGATCATTTCTGAACAGGAAATGACAACCTATTTTAACAGATATTGCGGGGGGCTGTGAAGCAGTTCCCCGAATATTATTTGCGAAGGGGGTTTTGAGGTGGAACCTAAGAAAAAAGGCATGACCTTGGTTGCAAAGCAGAAAGCGGCAGGATGGATTTTTCTTATCCCGGCTTCTGCAATGATTGCAATTATGAGTTTTTTTCCGATGGTGAAGGCATTTATCATTTCTCTGCAGACTGGTAGAGGATTGAATATGACATTCACCGGATTTTCAAACTATGTGCGTATGTTCCAGGATAAAGTTTTTTTACGTTCTGTAGGAAATACGTTTTTCTACCTGATTATTCAGGTGCCTATTATGCTGGTGCTTGCTATTCTGCTTGCACAGCTTTTGAACAACAGAGATCTTAAATTAAGAGGTTTTTTCCGTACATGTGTATTCCTTCCATGTGCGACATCTCTGGTATCCTATGCTTTGATTTTCCGTTTTTTGTTTGCACAGGATGGATTTATCAATAATGCATTGATCGGACTTGGTATTCTGGATACAGGATATAATTTCCTCGGAAACGCCGTAAGTGCCAAGTTTGTAATTATTATCGCTCTGGTATGGAGATGGACAGGTTACAACATGGTATTCTACCTGGCCGGCTTGCAGAACATTGAGTACTCCGTATATGAGGCAGCTAAAATTGACGGTGCCAACGGATGGAAGACATTCTGGAGCATTACCGTGCCATTGTTAAGACCGACAATTATCATGACATTTATCATGTCAATTAACGGTACATTGCAGTTGTTCGATGAGTCAGTCAACCTGACGAATGGTGGACCTGCAAATGCAACCATTACAATGTCACATTATATTTACAACACATGTTTCGTGCGTTCTCCAAACTTCGGATACGCATCTGCAATGTCATTCTTCGTATTTATCCTTGTGGCAATCCTTGCGTTTATCAATATGAAAGTAGGTGACACACGTGACTAAGCAAAAAAATAAATCAATGATTCAGCGTCGTCTGATTCCTACTTATATTTTCCTCGCAATCGTGTCTCTGGTATCAGTGTTCCCGTTCTACTGGATGATTATGGCTGCTACAAATAACTACGTTGATATTTCAAGAGGTAAATTAACATTTGGTACGGCAGCTGTAGAGAACTTCAAAAACCTGATCGATCAGCAGCCGTTGGCACTTGCAATGAAGAACTCTTTCGTATATGCAATTTCCGTTACAGTGATCTGTTTGTTTATCTGTTCACTGGCTGGTTACGGATATGAGATTTATCATGACAAATGGAAAGATAAACTGTTCTCAGTTATCCTTCTCGGTATGATGATTCCTCAGGTTGCTACGATTGTTCCGCTGTATCGTATGTTTACAAAAGCACATTTGATCAATACAGCAGTTGGATTCTTCCTGCCGATGATTTCGACTCCGTTTATGATCATGATGTTCCGACAGAACTCGCGTGCATTTCCGGTTGATATCGTTGAAGCGGCTCGTATTGACGGCTTGAGTGAGTTCAAGATTTTCTTCCAGATGTATATGCCGGTTATGAAGTCCACATACGCAGCAGCAGCCGTTATTACATTCATGAATGCATGGAATGCATACTTGTGGCCAAAGGTAATCATGACAGATGGAGAATCTTTGAATATGGTGATGTTGATCGCAAATATGACAGGAGGATATAAACTTGATTATGGTATGATTATGATGGGTGTATTGTTCTGTTCTATTCCGACAATGGTTGTATTCTTTGTACTCCAGAAACAATTTGCAGAAGGTATCACAGGTGCTGTAAAATAGTGGTAAACTTCTAAATTATAAAGGTATTAAATTGCAATTTTATGCAGCCCCACGGTGTGTCACCGTGGGGTTTTTGTTTTGCAGGAAGAAGGTGCTATGAAAATGCCATTAAATTATCAAAAAAAGGTAGTATCTATGTGCGTTTTGATGTAAAATTACAGACATACACAGAAGAATTTGTCATGCGTTGTGTGACAAATTCTGAAGCAGGAATGTTTCTGGCATTCTTAAGTAAAACTTGAATTTGAGACGCAGAAAGGAGTTACAGACATGGGAGTTAAATTTGATTCTCTGGTTTATGGTGGAGATTATAATCCGGATCAGTGGTTAGAATATCCGGATATTTTAGAAGAGGACATCCGTCTGATGAAGAAAGCACATGTAAATACGGTTTCACTTGGTATTTTTGCATGGGCAAAATTGGAGCCGCAGGAGGGGGTGTATGATTTTGACTGGCTGGAAGAGATCATGAACCGTCTGTATGAGAATGGAATCAGTGTATTTCTGGCCACTCCGTCCGGCGCGCGTCCGCATTGGCTGGCAGACCGTTATCCGGAGGTGCTGCGTGTGAATGAAATGCGTCAGAGAAATATTTTCGGACAGCGTCATAATCACTGCTATACTTCTCCGATTTATCGTCAGAAAGTACGCCAGATCAATATGAAACTGGCAGAGCGTTTTGACCATCATCCGGGTGTATTGATGTGGCATATTTCCAATGAGTATGGCGGAGAATGCCATTGCCCGTTATGCCAGAGCGCATTCCGTAACTGGTTAAAGAAGAGATACAACAACGATATCAAAGAAGTAAACCGCAAGTGGAATACTGCTTTCTGGAGCCATGATTATCAGAATTTTGACCAGATTGAGAGCCCGACACCGTTGGGAGAGACTTCCATTCACGGATTGGTTCTGGACTGGAAACGTTTTGTCAGTGATCAGAGCATTGATTTCTGCAAAGCTGAGATTCAGGCTCTGCGTGATGCGGGTGGTACAAAACCGGCAACCACAAACCTGATGTATAACTTCCCAACCATCAACTATCATGAGATGGCCAAAGTTCTGGATGTGGTATCCTGGGATAATTATCCGCAGTGGCACAAAGGACCGGAGAGCCTGATCGCTATGGATAACGGTATGCAGCATGATATCATGCGTACCTTAAAGAAAGAGCCGTTTATTCTGATGGAGTCCTGTCCGGGACCGACAAACTGGCAGTCTGTCAGCAAATTAAAACGTCCGGGAATGTTAGAGACGGCTTCTCTGCAGGCGATAGCACATGGGTCTGACAGTGTTATGTACTTCCAGATCCGAAAAGGGCGCGGTGGATTTGAAAAATTCCATGGTGCCCTGATCGACCACTATGGAAAAGAAGATGAGCGTACTTATCAGGAGTGCAAAGAGGTCGGTGCTGATTTAGAGCAGATCGATGAGCTGAAACATTCCAATGTAAAAGCAGATGTGGCAGTTATTTATGACTGGGAGAACCGCTGGGCAGTAGAAGAAGCACAGGGACCGCGTAACAAAGGAGTATTCTATAAAGAAGCAGTAGAAAAATCCTACTATGCGTTCCGTAAACAGGGACTGAACGTAGATCTGCCGGATATGACACAGGATCTTGACGGATACAAGATCGTGGTTGCTCCGATGCTGTATATGTTCCGTGCCGGATTTGAAGATAAAGTACGTAAATTTGTAGAAAATGGTGGTACGTTCGTTCTGAGTTACTGGAGTGGTGTGGTTGATGAGAACGATCTGTGCGTACTTGGTGGTACGCCGGGTGGCTTGATGGATGTTATGGGACTGCGCAGCACTGAGATTGATGGTCTGTATGACGGCGAGTACAATACCGTAAAAGCGGTTGTTGGCGATGTGGCTTACAAGTGTGAGCGTCTGTGCCAGCTGGTAGATGTCAAGACTGCCGAGCCGTTGTTTGTATATGGTGAGGATTTCTATGCGGGTACACCGGCCATGACAGTCAATGAGTTTGGCAAAGGAAAAGCGTACTATGTGTGCGCGGATTCTGAGCAGAAATTCTATGATGATGTGTATACTGAGATCGTGGCAAAAGCCGGGGTTGAGAAACCGTTAAAACAGCATATTCCGGAAGGCATTGAGGTTTCTACACGCCAGGGTGAGAATGCGGAATATGTGTTCATTCAGAACTTTAATAAGGTTCCGACGGCGTTTACACCGGAACTTGACGGGGCAGAGGTGCTCTTTGGTGAGGTTACCGGGGAGATGAGACCGTTCTCTACCATCATTTTAAAAAGATAATATGGGTTCCTAATTTTTCTAATTTAGGTTATTGACGAAATCGGGGAATCTTACCTCGTCAGCTAACAATCGCTTGCCGAGGAAAGATTCCCCGATTTCGCTCTACGTATTGAGAAGGAGAAGTCGAATAAGATGGGAAATTTGTGTGAAAATCAGCAGAAAATTTACGCGGCCTATCGGGTTGCAAATCTGCTTGGTGTATATGAGGATTGTTCGCCGAATGGGTTTTATCAGAGATGGAAGCAGAAAAATGCTTTTATGAAGGAACAGGCGGAAACGTATGGTCTTGGAAGTGCAAGGGGATTTATTGATGATATTGAGCAGATAGTAGATCATCGGCGGGCAGAGTCAGAATGGAAGAATGAGGATGCATGGAAAAATGGAACAGCAGCTTTCGGTGCACGGTATCTGACACCGGAAATGCATCTGGATTATGAGTTGAAGAGTATTCAGCTGGCTTTTGCGACATATAAGGGTGAAATGGTTGGAAATCATAAATGCCATGTTTATACAAAGGATGAGAAACGAGCTTTTTATGAGAAGAATCAGGATTTGTTTACCCGATATCATGGTGATCTGTTTCCATATGAGGAAGTGGATCTGATTATTGAAAAGTGGCTTAAAATGCAGGAGTATCAGGAACTGATAAGGGCAGTGATAGCAAAATCGTATTCGAGTGAAACGGATGAAAGTGAACTGTTGATATCAAGGACGAATACAGAGAATGTATCGGGTGTAGAGATGGATGATGCAACGCAGTGGAGCACTGAGTTTGAGGCAATCTGGAATCTGATGCAGGAGGAACAGCACCAGCGAGAAGATGAAAGCTGTCCGGAAGAACCTGAAAGTGAGAGCAGAATAGGGAACGGCGGACGTTGTTATCATGTCAGCTCGCTTCGTGGTGATGATGCGAATGATGGAACAGAGTGTCATCCGTTGAAGAGCCTGTATGCTATAAACCGTTTGGATTTGCAGCCGGGCGATCAGGTGCTTTTGGAACGTGGTTCTGTGTTTGAAGGTCAGTTTTTACACCTGAATGTACAGGGTACAAAGGAACGTCCGATTTATGTTGGTGCATATGGAAAAGGCGCAAGACCGTTGATGCGGACGAATGGTCAGGGCATCTGGTATCAGGATTATGGAACAGAGCTGGATGCGCCGACACATGTATACAAAGGATATGTGTCTTCTGCAGTTCTGCTGTATGACTGTGAGTATGTAACCGTGGAAAATCTGGAGATAACCAACTGTGGTGGTGTATTTGGAGAAGAATATTCGGCTCCACACAAGATGAACCGCACCGGTGTGGCAGGAATCGCCAAGAATTGTGGTACGTTGCATGATATTCATCTGAACAACCTGTATATTCATGATGTGGAAGGCAATGTATACGATAAACATATGAATAACGGCGGTATTTATTTTACTTGTATGAAGCCGGATAAGGAAGAAAAAACAGGTGTGGCACGTTATGAAAATGTCAGTGTGCGTGGCTGCCATCTGAAACGGACAAGCCGCTGGGGCATTGCCATTGGATACAGTTATAAGTGCAAGGAATTTATGATGGCAGAGCTGTCGGATGAACTGTTTGAAAAATATGGTCATCACAATATTTACATTGCGGATAATTATGTGGACGAAATCGGCGGCGACGGTATTACAGTGATGTATGCCATGAAACCGTTGGTGGAATACAATTCCGGGGACAGCTGTGCATTGGAAATGAATGACCATTATTATAGCGAACCGGAAAATCGCGGCGGCAAGGTGGCAGCAGGTATCTGGCCGTGGAAGTGCAAAGATGCGTTACTGACTTACAATGAAATGCGGGATATGCGTCTGAATCAGGACAGTATGGCTTGGGATGCGGATTCCGGAGATGGCACGTTGTATCAGTATAATTACAGCCGGTTAAACGAAGGTGGATGCGTGATGTTCTGTCTGGAGGAAGCGATTCACAATGAATTCCGTTATAATGTCAGCATGGATGACCTTGGCGGAACTATCAGCCCTTCCGGTAATCCGGATGCGTGGATTCACCACAATGTATTTTATCACAGGGCAGAAGTGCCGTTTGTGCGGGCACGCATGGACGATGGAAGGTATACCGCAGAAGAAAACGAATTTCATCAGATTTAGAAAAATTACCACTTTGAACTGACAGGATATTGTTTTGACAAACTGAATGGAACATGTTTTTGAGCTGTGTGGAAAAAGTGTGCCTGTCAGTCGTTGCATTATGCCGGAAAACTGGTATAAT
>CAVKTR010000040.1:0-26060 GCA_963659325.1 Dysosmobacter segnis | reverse complement strand
GGCTATGGAAACCTACCTTGGTAACAAGGCAAGGCGCTGTGGTCTTAGCCTACAATTAAGGAACTAAAATAAAAAATGAGGTTACAAAGGGGAGAAAGAGAAATGTTTGAAACGTTATCTGAGTGGAAAAACAGAAAACTCAAAGAGAACAAAAAGAAAGGTTTTACTTTAGTAGAACTGATCGTAGTACTGGTGATTATTGCGATTCTGGCGGCATTGCTGATTCCGGCACTGACAGGATATATCAATAAGGCCAAAGAAAAAACGATTGTGGCTGAGACACGGCAGTGTGTGATGGCTGCGCAGACGCTGGTTTCTGAAAAATATGGAACATTAGATTTGTCTGACACAGAAGGCAAAGAGTACGAATCTGTTAAAATCTCTAAAACGGATGAAGCGGGAAAAGCGATTGTACTGATCAGCCATATTGAAGAACTGGCAGAGGTTCCGGAAGGTAATCTTGATTCCGCAGAAGTATATGATGGAAAAATTATAAAACTTGTATATAAAACGGATGGAAAAACCTGTACATACGAGGTGAAAAATACTGGTATTGGAACAAATCCGGATTATTCATCAAAAGGTACTTATGAAGTAAAGTAGTAAAAGTATCGATAAAGCATTCATAACGTATAGAAACGCTGCACCGAAGCGTTGATATAAATATAATTTTTTTACAAAGGAGAGAAAGAGAAATGTTCGCAAAATTATTCGAATTAAGAGACAAAAAACTCAAAGAGAACAAGAAAAAAGGATTTACCCTGGTAGAGCTGATCGTAGTTCTGGTAATCATCGCAATTTTAGCAGCTTTATTAATCCCGGCATTGACAGGATATATTAATAAGGCAAAAGAGAAATCTATCACAGCTGAGACACGTCAGGTTGTTATGGCAGCACAGACAATCGCTGATGAGCAGTATGGTACAATCAGTTTGACTGGTTCTGACACAGTGAAAGTAGAGCTTGGAGATACAACAGGATATAGAGCAGCAGGTACAGATGATTCTGGAGCAGCTATAGTCGCTGCAATTACAATTAAAAAACAAGATATTGCTGATCTCGCAGAAGTTAATGCCAATAATATTACTTCTGTTGAAGGTGAAGGTGGAAAAATTTCTAAAGTTGTATATAAAAGCGATGGAAAAACTTGCACATATGAAGCAGGATCTAATGGTTCTAAAGGTACATACAAAGTAGATTAATTTAATTTAAGAAGAGGGTAACCACATGCCAGTCAAGACACCAAAGAAGAAAACTAAATACAACTGGATCAGGCTGGCCGTTTACCTTCTGATCATAATTCTGCTTGCTATTGTGTTAGTAGTTCCTGGGGTGCTTCGGTTAATATACCGGGCTGACTCCCAGGTAGCTATGGGGAATGCCCGATCGGTGCGGATGGCATCCCAGGTAATTGCGACACAGCAGTACGGCAGAAATGAGGCTTTCTGCGATGTCACCCGGGAGGGAGGCATCGCAGATGGCTTATATGAAGAAATTTTGGAGTTGAGTGAAGTGCCTGGGGATTTCTGGATCCTTCAGGTGGAAGAAGACGGATATACCGTCCGTCAATTTGTTTACCGGGAAGGTGCATACACAGTCTGGTATGATGCCGATGCAGATTCCAAATATACTGTGTATCATAATGAGACGATGATCAATACCGGAGAATGAAATGTTAGCAGTAGCAGAAGTGATAATATATGCGATACGGTTCTTTTTCGGAGCCTGTATCTTTAGTTTTTTGAATGTAGTAATTGACAGACTGCCCCGACAGGAAAGTGTCGTAAAGGGGCGGAGCCATTGCACAAATTGTGGCAGAGAACTGACGGGACTGGAACTGATCCCATGCATCAGTTATCTTTGCCTGAGAGGAAAGTGCAGAGCCTGTGGGGTAAAGATACCCTGGAGAGATTTTCTGGTGGAAGTTGCCGGAGGCGCAGCATTTATCGGCTGCGGAATATATTTTGGCTGTGGAGCGACAGGGATTATTTCTCTGCGTGGAGCAGTGATGTTTGCTTATTTGGGAATATTACTTGTGGTAGCCCTGATCGATCAGGATACCCAGATGATATATGATAGGTTTCACATAATGATTCTTGTTCTGGCAGTCTGCGCAGTCTGGCTGTTTCCGGAACATGGGATTGGAAACCGTCTGCTGGGGGCAGTGGTGATCTCAGTGCCGATGCTGGTGCTGGCCCTGATCATTCCGGGAGCCTTTGGCGGCGGAGATATCAAACTGATGGCTGTGTCGGGGCTGTTCCTTGGAGTGGGAGCTACCGTCTGTGCCATGTTTATCGGGCTTCTTACCGGAGGCGGTTATGGAGCTTTTATGCTGTTAAGCGGAAAATTGAAAAAGAACGATCATTTTGCGTTTGGTCCATTTCTGGCTGTCGGCCTGGCAGTTTCTGCATTTGTGGGAGACCGGATCGTAAAATGGTATCTGGGAAAATTATAGACAGAAAGGATTGCAGAAGATGGCACGTTTTCGATATGTCGCCAAAGACATGAAAGGAAAAAAGCACAAAGGAACACTTGAGGCTGTTGCAGAGAATGCGTTACAGCAGCAACTGCGGGAAGACGGACTTTTTCTGATCAGTGCAAAAAATTTAACGGAGAGCCGTGGATATCAGAAATTAAAAGCAAAGCAGCTGGCGGTGTTCTGCCGGGAACTGTCAACGTTACTGGCTTCCGGTGTGACACTTGTGCGTGCATTGGATATTATTTCGGAACAGGAAGGAATTACGGAGGGAGAGCGTGAGATATACAAAGATATCCTGCAGGACCTGAAAAAAGGTATTCCACTGTCAGAGGCCATGGAGACAAAAAAATGTTTTCCGGATCTGATGATCGGCATGCTTCGTTCCGGTGAAGGAAGCGGTAACATTGATCAGGTTACCGGGCGGCTGGCTGTTCAGTATGAAAAGGATTATAAACTGACGCAGCAGGTACGTTCGGCTATGACGTATCCGTGTATTTTGCTTATTTTGTGTGTTGCTATCGTGATTTTGATCGTGACATTTATTTTGCCACAGTTTCAGTCTCTGTTTGATCAGATGGATGAGCTGCCGTGGATGACAACGGTGCTGATCAACTGTTCTGATTTTCTGACGAAACGCTGGTACATAGCGCTGATCGTTGTGTTTGCCATTGTTATGGTAGTTCGCCTGATCGCAAGTATTCCGGGCGTGCGCAGGACATTGGATCGTGGAAAAGTCAAAATGCCGGTGTTTGGCAATTTGTTTCAGGTTATTTATACCGCACGTTTTGCCCGTACACTGAGCAGTCTTTATACAAGTGGTATGCCGATTGCCATGGCTATTGCAACTGCCGGAAATACCATTGGAAATGCCTACGTGGAAGAGCAGTTTGGTGAGGTCGTGACAAAGGTGCGCAGTGGTGTGCCGCTGTCCCAGGCGCTGCATGGAGTGGACGGTATTCAGAAAAAACTGGCCAGCACCGTGCAGATCGGTGAAGAGAGCGGACGGCTGGATCTGATGCTGGATTCCATTGCGTCGACACTGGAAGATGAAGCGGAACAGGCAACCAAGCGGATCGTTACGCTGATGGAGCCGATTCTGATCATTGTTATGGCGGTGATCGTCGGATTTATCATGATGGCGGTTATGCTGCCAATCTATGAATCCTATTCAGCCATCGAGAATTCATAAAAACGGATACACCAGATAAAATGGAGGATAAATACAGATGAGTGATACAGTAATAGTAATACAGGATGAGTGTATCCTTGTTGCATCCGGTAAAGCCGGAAAACCACCAAAGGTGCAGGAAGTAGAGCGGATCCCTCTCAACGGATATGGCAATCCCATCGAATTGTGGAAGGAAGCGCTTCGGGAATATACACAGAAACATCATCCGGGACCGGTGAAAATGGTGTTTCCATCTTCTTACAGTTCCAGTCGTATTACACAGATTCCATATGCCACCGGAAAAGAACTGACCCGTATGGCGGAAAATATCGTGGCAGAGACGGAAGGGGATTCCGTTATGGATTATTCCGTAATTTCTGCTGACCGGAAAAATGGTGTCACACTTTGCTGCGGAAGTGCGGATGATGCGATCATTACCCAGGTGATCGAATTTTGCAGGGAGATCGGACTGCAGATCCGTGAGATCACAGTATATGTAGAGAGCTATCTGCGGGTTATGGCGCATCAGAAAAACCATAGCCGCAAGACGGCGATTTACCTGCTTTTTGAAGAAAACAGTGTGACAAGTCTTCTTTATCGGGACGGTGTGTATCTTTACTCGACAAAGAGCCGGATTTTCAGTGAGCGGGGTACCCTGGATTTTGGAACAGAGATCGTGCGTCTGGTTTCCGGTATTTTGCAGTTCTATGCAACGACGAAATCTGAGGTCCCGATCACAGATGTTTATTATGCAGGGTGTCAGACGGATGACTTTGAGGTCAGTGTGGACGGTATTCATAACATGCAGCTAGAAGCACATCCGCTGAAGATCGATCTGAATTTTACTGCAGCGGAAAATGCGGAAGACTGGCTGGCCTGCATCGGTGCCCTGACGAAGGAGAAAACGAAAGAAATCAATCTGTATCAGATCTGGTGTCGTGCGCATGAAGAAGGAACCGTAAAAACAAAAAAGACAGTAAAACAGATCGTATATCCGGCAATCGTATTTTGTTTATGCGCAGCCGTATATGCAGGACTGGCTGTATGGAATATGGCAGAGGCTCACAAGACAGTGGCCATCGAGGAATGGATCAATGATTCCCAGGTGCAGGAAGCGTACAGCAAAGCGCTTGAAAAAGAAACGGAGAGCGATAAGCTGTCAACGGAATTAAATCAGCTGACGCAGATGAAACAGAATCTGGATACATATCCGGATCTGACTGAGGAAATGATAGAAAAAATCGTGGATGTGGGCGGCAATGATATGTCGGTACAGGTGCAGTCACTGGATATGTCAACCGGTACACTGACTTTTCATGCGGTAAGCCGCAAGGTTATCGATATTCCGAATTATATTCAGAAGCTGGATGATACCGGACTGTTTGAGTCCGTGAACTACAGCGGTTACAGTTATGATGACGGGGAATATTCCCTGATGCTTTCCTGTGTACTGAAAGCAGAGGAAACCGGAGGTGAGCAGTAATGAAGATCAGTATGGAATTAAGACCAAAGGATATTTTTCTCCTGAAAGTACTGGCCTGTGTGCTGGTAGCATTTTTTATGATCCGGTTTCTGATCTTTCCGGCCATTGATAAACATATGGATCTGTCCGACCAGCGGACCGAGGTGGAAGCAGAACAGCAGGAAATGCACGATGTTATGGACCGGACAGGCAGTCTGGATGTAAAGATCGCAAAGCAGCAGGAACTGCTGCAGGCTTCAAAGGAAGGCTATTATGATCTGCTGGAAAACCGTCAGGTCGATGAGCTTGTTACCGGAATCGTTTTGAACCATAATCTGTTCCCGGTGTATCTGAATATTACAGGTACCACTCCGGGAGTACCGTCAGCGTATGTGCTGGCGAAAGGAAACAGTGCGGATACAGCGTCTGACACCACAACTGATACAGCGGATATGTCTGATACAGACAGTTCTGATACAACGGATAGTTCAGACAGCACAGATGCCGCTCAGGAAGAGAGTACCGCGGCAGCAAAGGTGTCTTATGTCAATACCACATCCGTGGATGTGACGATCCAGGGAAGTGAAACGGAAATCCGGGCATTTCTGGATGACATTGCAAATAATTATCCGGGCATTCAGGTGACATCTTTTACCATGCAGGAAAATGAATATGTAAACAGCAGTCTGCAGACGGTTTCTCAGATGAGCTGTAACTGCACATTGGCGGTATACACCTGCGGAGAAAATTAGAAGTGGGATACTTGAAGGAGAGAATGATTAAGTGAATACGAATCTGAGAATCGGAGATATTCTGGTTGAAAAGGGATATGTAACAGAAGCACAGATGCAGCAGGCGCTTGCATGGCAGAAGGAGCATCGTGATAAACGAGTCGGTCAGATCCTGATGGAGCTTGGCTTTGTCTCGGAGGCACAGGTGCTGGATGCGCTGGCCAGCAGACTGCATCTGGAAATTATTGATGTGGCACAGCAGAACGTGGAACTTCAGGCGGTTGGAATGGTAAACCGTGAACTGTGTGAGAAAAATCTGATCCTTCCGATCAACGTGCAGGGACACAATATGACCATTGTTACCAATGATCCGCTGAACTATTTTGCACTGGAGGAAGTGCGGCAGCAGACCGGCTGCCAGCTGCAGATTTATCTGAGCGAGGAAGAACCGCTGCGAAAAGCGGTTTCCTATTATTTCGCAGAGGTCAGTGCCAGAAAAGCGGCCACGCAGGTAAATACGGATTTTTCCGTGCCAGAGACAGAAGCACTGGAGATTGAGGATCTGGATGCCGGGGACGATGAGGCTCCGATCATCCGATTACTGAACAGCCTGATCGAGCGTGCCATCAAGTCAGAGGCGAGTGATATTCACATTGAACCTTTCGAGACAGAGACAAAAGTGCGAATGAGAATCGATGGTGTGATCATGGAATATGTAACGATCCAGCGGCATATCCATGCGCCGTTGATCGCCCGTATCAAAATTCTGTCCAATCTGGATATCGCGGAAAAACGTATTCCACAGGACGGACATTTCCGTGTCAATCTGGAAGGCGGAAGTGTCAATATCCGTGTGTCGGTATTGCCGACGGTATTTGGTGAAAAAGCAGTACTGCGAATCATGGCTGCAACCACACATATGGATCATGCGGATCATTTTGGTATGGATGATTACAGTTACAATCAGTTTGCACCGATGCTGAACCGTCCGAATGGTATTATTTATATTACAGGACCGACAGGAAGCGGTAAATCTACGACTTTATATATGGTGCTGGATTATCTGTCCGGCAGAAATGTCAATATTTCCACCATTGAAGATCCGGTGGAAAAAAATATGCCGGGCATCAATCAGACACAGGTAAATCCGGTGGCGGGACTGACCTTTGATGTGGGACTGCGTGCCCTGATGCGTCAGGATCCGGATATAATCATGGTAGGTGAGACGCGAGATGGTGAGACGGCGGGAACTTCTGTCCGTGCGGCCATCACAGGTCATATGGTTTTGAGTACGTTACATACAAATGATGCAGTTTCCAGTATTGTCCGTCTGGAGGATATGGGAGTTGAGACCTATCTGGTAGCCAATTCTCTGGTTGGTCTGGTGGCGCAGCGTCTGATGCGTAAAGTGTGTCCGAAATGCGGCACGGAGATGGAAACGACGGAACAGGAGCGGATTTTCCTTGGCGAGGATGTCAAAACCGTTCGTCGTGGTGTGGGATGTACACATTGTAATCATACTGGTTACAGCGGGCGAATTGCGGTACATGAGATTGTTTCCATCGACAATGAGATCCGTCGTATGATCATTAACCATAATACAGTAGAAGAGATTACAGCCTATGCGAAAGAGCATCAGCATATGCGTTCGTTAAAGGAAAGTGGCCTGAACCTGGTAAAAGAGGGACTGACCACACCGGAAGAATTGTTGAAGATCAGTTATCAGTAAGAAATGGCAGGCAGAAAGAGAGGACTGACAGTATGGCAGAGAGCAGTTTACAACTGACGGCAGATGCGATCATACGGGAAGCACGAGAAAGAAAAGCATCGGATGTTCATATTTCGGAGGGAATGCCGGTTTGGTACCGGGTCAACGGAAAACTGATCCCGGCGCAGACACAGTTATCTGCGGATGAAATAACAGGGATGCTGTATGCGATGATGCCGCAGCGGCAGAAACTGCTGTTTGAGCAGGGAAAGGATGCAGATTTTTCTTTTCAGACGACAGATGGCAACCGACAGAGAGTAAATGTTTTCCGACAGCAGAAAAAAATGGCGGGAACGATCCGTCTGTTGAATGCATCGATTCCAACATTGGAAGAACTGAAGATGCCGACCGTTCTCTATGACATGGCAAAAGCACCCCGGGGTCTGATCCTTGTGACGGGACCGACGGGAAGTGGTAAATCCACAACGTTGGCCGCTATGATCGAATATATGAACCAGCACAGTGACCGGCACATCATTACCATTGAGGATCCGGTGGAATATGTCTATGAGAGCAAACAGTCCCTGATCCATCAGCGTGAGGTGGGGGATGATGTCTCTGATTTTGCATCAGCATTGCGCAGTGCACTGCGTGAGGACCCGGATGTGATCCTTGTGGGAGAGATGCGTGATTATGAGACTATCCAGGCAGCACTTCTGGCGGCGGAAACCGGTCATCTGGTGCTTTCTACCCTTCATACCACAGGAGCAGCCCAGACGGTGGAACGTATTATCGACGCGTGTCCGGCGGAAGGTCAGAACCAGGTGCGGATTCAGCTGGCCGGTACCTTAAGAGGGATTGTCAGCCAGTGTCTGATTCCCTGCGGTGGTGGAGTGACAAGAATTGCGGGAACAGAGCTTCTGGTTGCCACCGATGCCATTTTGAACCTGATCCGTGAGGGAAAGACACATCAGATTTCCACAATGATGCAGTCTGGTGCGGCGCTTGGCATGCATACGCTGAATGCAGATCTGGTCCGGCTTATGCAGCAGGGGTACATTACGCGAGAGGATGCATTTGTATATACCAATAATCGTGCGGAGCTGGAGTCGACATTGCGATAGAACAAGCGGTGCTGTTTCAGATAAGGAAATACGTGGGGCGAGAAACAAAAAACGTTACAAATATGTGAAAAATAATACGTCTAAGCATAAGAATTAAGTTTAAATTGTTATCAATTCATAAACTTTTTTTGAAATGCCTAGACGTATTTTATGTGCTGTGTTATTATGTTAGGCGAACTATCGGAGGTAAGATATGTCAGAATTTGATAAGAAAAAAACAACACAGAATAATATAAATAACAATGATAATGAGTACGAAATCCCGGATATTGTAACGGGCGAGGATAAAAAAACGGAATATAAAAAAGGCAAAAAAGCAAAGCAGGAGCATTCACAGAAGCATGTGTTTGAGACCAGACTGCATCATCACCGCAGAAAAGACAGAGAGCAGGATGATATTATGGAGGATCTGGAATTTATTTCGGAGGAGACCGTCAAGGACAAGTCCCGTATGGCCGGAGCAAAGTCAGGATCCCATCAGATTGCGTCAAAGAAAAAGACGATGCGCCGCAGCCTGGATGAATCAGAAGCGAAAAAAGAGAAGTCGATCGCGTTTGTGCGCAGAAACATTGCCTTTGTCGGCATTGGATGTCTGGTTGTAGTTGTAGTGATCTGTGCAATCGTCATCGGCGTAAAGAGCATGAAGGCAAAGAAAGAGGCAAATAAGGATCTTGCGTTATCTTCTCAGGAGTATGAGACAGATCAGTATACAGAGATCAATACATTGATCGAGAATTATTATGCGGCTTACGCATCCGGCAATACCGGTGAGATGATCGCGTATGCAAATCCGATTTCCGATAAAGAGAAAAGCTATATTACCATGTACAGTCAGTACATAGAGAAATTTGATAACATTACCTGTTATACAAAGACAGGTGCGGACGATCATTCCTATATTGTATCGGTTGCATTTGATCTGAAATATAAGAATGTGGATACAGCGGCACCTGGACTGGATTTCTTCTATGTGACAACAAATGATAAAGGGGAGTATTACATTGATAATGTATACAGCCCGTTTAACTTACAGTATCAGGAAAATCCAATGGATAATACGATTCTTCAGCTGATCACAGATTATCAGAACGGTGAGGATGTCATTGCTCTGCAGGCCAATGTACAGACCCGTTATGAGGATGCTGTTAATTCAGATGAAAATCTGAAAAATATGGTGGAAGTAACTTTGGCAAATGCGATCAGCGAGTGGGATACACAGCAGCAGCAGGAAGCAGACCAGAAAGCACAGGAGGCAGCCCAGCAGGTAGCGCAGCAGGAACAGGAAGCAGCACAACAGCAGGCAGCTCAGGATCAGCAGGCACAGGAAGCAGCGCAGCAGCAGGCGGCTCAGGACCAGCAGGCAGCGCAGCAACAGCAGACAACGGATACCACAGAGACCGAACAGAAGGCATGGGTATATGCAACGGAGACAATGAATATCCGACAGGAGCCAAATGAGCAGTCTGCAGTACTTGCATCTGCAATCCAGGGTTCTGAACTTCGTCAGCTGGCGGTAACTGCAAATGGATGGAGCAAGGTAAAGACCGGTGACATTGTGGGATATGTAAAGACAGAGTATGTTACAACCCAGCAGTAATGTCAGATGAAATACAGTTGGCTGTATTAAAAAGAAATAAAAAGAGGGGACAGGTTGACTGTTCCCTTTTGATATGTCTTAACAGAATGGAATATTTTGCAGTGAGATGACAATACTAACTCTAAAAAAGAGGAGGTTTTGCCATGACACAAAAGGACGAAAATGATCTGCTTCACGAAATCTGCAGAAATTCCAGTATGGGTGTGGATGCCATTCATGAGGTGTTAAAAGATATTTACGACGAGGAATTTGCCTATGAACTGAATGTGCAGGCAGATAAAATGGAACAGTTTGGACGAAAAGCGGGCATGCGTCTGCGTGCAAACGGTAGTGAGCCTGCAGAACCGAAACCGATCGCCACGGCGATGCTGAAAACTTCGATTAAAATGCGAAAGGCATTGCAGAATAAGACAGAAGATGTGGCGGATATGATCGGAAAAGGAAATGAGCGCGGTGTGAAAGAACTGAAACATGCGATTCATAAGTATCGGGATGCAGGAATTTTTGCAACAGAGCTGGCAAAAGAGATGGTGGATTTTGAAGAAGACAATCTGAGAAAAATGCAGGTATATCAGAAAGATTCTTAGTCAGAATAGATGTAGATGATATAGATAAAAATTGTTATAGACAGATCGTAAAGCACAAAAGAGGATACAGAAAAGAGAAGGACAGATGGACACAGAAAAGAAAGAAGTGCAGGCGGGAATCCGCATAAATAAGTATCTGAGCGAAGCCGGGGTATGCTCCCGGCGCGCGGCAGATCGGGAAATTGAAAACGGAAATGTAATGTTGGATGGCCGCAAAGCCGTGACCGGAGACCGGGTACTGCCGGGAATGCGGGTTACTTTTTGCGGCAAAGAAGTGCGGCCGGAGACAGAAGAAATCCTGATCGCATTTCACAAACCGGTGGGGATCGTGTGCACAGCGGAAAAACGGGAAAAGAACAATATCATTGATTTTATCAATTATCCGAAACGGATCTATCCGGTGGGACGTCTTGATAAGGATTCCGAAGGGCTCATCCTGTTGACAAATCAGGGAGAGTTGGTCAATAAGATGATGCGGGCCGGAAACTATCATGAGAAAGAGTACGTGGTTACCGTAAACCAGAAGATCACGCCGGAATTTTTAGAGCAGATGCGTGGCGGCCTGTATCTGGAAGAACTGGATGTACATACCAGACCGTGTAAAGTGACAAAAGTAAATGACCGGACATTTCGCATTATACTGACCCAGGGATATAACCGCCAGATCCGCAGAATGTGTGAGACATGCGGATACCGTGTCACCCGACTGGTGCGCACCAGAGTGATGAATATTTTACTTGGGGATTTACAGCCGGGTACGTATCGGGAGCTGACAGCTGAGGAGCTGAATGCGCTGATAAAGCTGACAGTAAAATCATACAGTGCGCCGAAGGGGACAAAGCCAGGAAAGAGGAGTTAGGAAATGGAACAGACAATGGAACAGGTGCAGGCACAGATTGATGCGCTGCGTCAGAAAATCGAATATCACAGCAACCGCTATTACAATATGGATGATCCGGAAATCACCGATTATGAATACGACATGATGATGCAGGAGCTGAAAAAGCTGGAGAAGGAGCATCCGGAACTTGTGACACCGGATTCCCCGACACAGAAAGTCGGTGGAACAGCAAAACGTACCGCAGGTGTGCTGGTGCGTCATAATGTGCCGATGCTGAGCCTGCAGGATGTGTTTTCCAAGGAAGAGGTTTATGCCTTTGTGGAGGAAATGCAGCAGCAGTTAGATCATCCGGAATTTGTAGTAGAGTACAAAATTGACGGTCTTTCCATGGCGCTCCGCTATGAAGAGGGCGAATTGAAGCTGGCAGTGACCCGTGGTGACGGTATCATTCAGGGCGAGGATGTGACCGCTAATGCGAAAGTAATCCGTGATGTAAAGAAAAAGATGAAAGATCCGCTGCCATATATTGAAATCCGTGGCGAAGTATACATGAAAAATGCGGATTTTGAAAAAGTAAATGAAATGCAGGAAATGCTTGGCAAGAAAACCTTTGCAAATCCGAGAAACTGTGCGGCAGGCACATTGCGCCAGTTAGACAGCAGCATTACAAAGCAGAGAAATCTGTCCATGTTTATTTTTAATGTACAGGAAGTGCGTGGACATGAATTTAAGACACATGTAGAAGGCTATGAGTATCTGAAAAAGCAGGGCGTTCCTGTGATTGATGATTATCGTGTCTGCCATACGGCGGATGAAGTCTGGGATGCCATTTGCAAGATTGGAGAAAACAGAGGAAATCTGACCTATGATATTGATGGTGCGGTTGTAAAGATCAACTCCATTGCTGACCGTGAGATTCTGGGAGCAACTTCCAAAGTCCCGCGTTGGGCCATCGCGTACAAATATCCACCGGAAGAGAAAGAATCAAAACTGCTGGATATTGAGCTTTCCGTGGGAAGAACCGGAAGGATTACGCCGACCGCTATTTTTGAGCCGGTGCGTTTGTGCGGCACTTCCGTATCCCGTGCGACACTGCACAATCAGGATTTTATCAATGATCTGGATATCGGAATCGGTGATACCATTGTTGTGTATAAGTCCGGTGAGATCATTCCGAAGATCAAGGAAGTGCGGAAAGAAAAACGGCCGGATGGATGGGTACGTTTCCAGATTCCGGATACCTGCCCGGTCTGCGGCGCAAAAACGGTCCGTGAGAAAGATACGGCAGACATCCGCTGCGTATCTCCTGACTGCCCGGCGCAGTTAGAGCGGCATATCATTAACTTTGTCGGCCGTGATGCCATGGATATCAAAGGTTTTGGTGCGGTATATGTAACAGAACTTGTAAGATTGGGTTATATCCATGATATCGCAGATATTTATCATCTGAAGGAACATCGGGAAACACTGATCGAACAGGGCATTATCGGAAAAGAGAAAAATACAGATAAACTGCTGGATGCCATTGAAGGCAGCAAACAAAACGAGCCATTCCGTCTTCTGACCGGATTTGGTATTCAGAATGTCGGAAAGGCAGCAGCAAAAGCGATCATGCGTCAGTTTGGCAGCATCGAGGCACTGCAGCATGCCGGAAAAGAAGCATTGTTGGAGGTTAACGATATTGGAGAAGTCAGTGCGGAATGCATTTTGAAATATTTTGCCAGTGAGAAAAATCAGGAGATCATTGCCCGCATGAAAGAGTCCGGTGTTAATATGGAAATGCAGGAATCAGAGGAACTGGGTGACCTGCTGGCGGGAATGACCATTGTTGTAACGGGTACGCTGCCGACCCTTGGCAGAAAAGAAGCCCAGGAGCTGATTGAGAAAAACGGTGGAAAAGCAGCCGGAAGCGTTTCAAAGAAAACCAGTTATGTACTGGCCGGGGAGAATGCCGGAAGCAAGCTGACAAAAGCCCAGGACCTCGGGATCCCGGTGATCAGTGAAGCGGAATTTTTAGAGATGATCCAGAAAGCGTAAATAATGTCATGCAGTGATGCTGAAAAATTGGAATTAATCATATGAAGAAAAAAAAGCGAAACAGTGAAAAAAATCTGAATATGAAAAAATTGCTGACTACCATGTTTAAAATCGGATGTATCGGTTTTGGCGGAGGATCAGCACTGGTTCCGGTGATCGAATCGGAAGTTGTCTATGAAAAGAAACTGATCGACAAGGAAGAATACACGAAAGACGTGGTTGTGGCGAATATCACGCCGGGTGCCCTTCCGGTGGAAGTGGCCGCTGGTGTAGGGCGGAAAGTCTGCGGAATCCCGGGAATGATCCTGTCGGCGCTGCTGATGGGACTGCCGGGTACGTTCCTGACAGTGCTGCTTTTGATGATGATCAACAGCTCAGGAAATCTGGTGCTGCGTCAGATCCTTTTCGCCTCGGCAGGTGTGACGGCGTATATCATCTATATGCTGCTCATGTATGCCAAGGGGACTTTTCGGGAATGCAGGGAAAGTGGAACTGCAAAAAGCGGAATGGCTTTTATGATTCTTGTTTTTTTTCTGACTTCCGGAAAAGAGCTGCTTCAGCTGTTTGGAATCAACCGGACACCGATCTTTGACATATCGACGATTGATGTGCTGTGCGCGGCATTTTTCATCATTTTCTTTACCGGAGGGAGATTTAGCTGGAGCAGGATCCTGATTTCGGGAGCGGTCACGGTGCTGTATTGCCTGTGTGTCGGAAAAATGCATCTGATCAGCAGTCCGGAAGTGTTATGGATACTCAGAGCAGTGATGGTTGTACTGTCAATTTACGGACTTTTCAGCAGTATTGAAGGTAGGATTCCGTTTTCCTGGAGTAAACTGAAAACTCTGGTGAAAGAAGAAATCAGCTGGGGACTGTTTTTTGCGATTCTGTCGCTCCCGGCTCTGATCTGTTTTGGAGATACCATACGGTTCGCAATCCGGGGACTGATTTCTGCAGTCATTTCCTTTGGAGGCGGGGATGCCTATCTGGCGGTGGCCAACGGCCTGTTTGTCAATACCGGTATGATCAGTTACGATGATTTTTACTTTAAGATCGCATCTGTGGCGAACGGACTTCCGGGATCGATCCTTTGTAAGATACTGACCGGGGTCGGATACATACTTGGATGTGAGAGCGGTGGAACGTGGTGCGGTATTTTTGTGGCATTGTGCGGATTTGCCTGCAGTATTGCAGCTTCCGGCGGCACGTTTTCCGCTGTGGTATATATTTATGAGCGGTTTGAAAATTTAAGGATTTTTCATGTACTGCAGACCTATATGCGTCCGATCGTGGCAGGACTGCTTCTGACGGTGGGGGCTTCCATGCTGTATCAGAATATGGGAATTACCAGCTGGTATGCGTGGCCGCCGAAGGCGATGGTGCTGCTGACGTTTGGCATTATCCTGCTGAATATTTTCTGGCGCAGACGTGGCGTGGTGCGTCCGCTGCAAAGTGTATTGTTTTCCGCGGCGGCCTCGCTGATCGTATGTAACGTGTTTGCGTCAATCCCGTAAAAAATAAGTTTTCAAACGGGAAATAATTTGGTATACTAGATAATAATAATGAAAAATGAATTATATTTTAGGAGGTTTTTCCATGGCTGAAGATAGAAAAGGATTAAAAATCAAAGAAGACGGACTTGGTGAAGTTCAGATCGCAGAAGAAGTCATCACAATCATTGCAGGACTTGCTGCCACAGAAGTAGAGGGCGTTTGCTCTATGGGCGGAAATATTACAAAAGAGCTGGTTAGCCGTCTTGGTATGAAGAATCTGTCCAAAGGTGTCCGTGTGGAGGTGACAGAGGAAGGCAAGATCGAAGTATATGTGACGATCAACATTGCTTACGGTTATGCGATCCCGGCAGTATCCGGCAACGTACAGGAGAAAGTTAAAGCAGCAATTGAGAATATGACAGGGCTTGAGGTATCCGGTGTAAATGTCAGAATTGCAGATGTTGACATGAAAAATGCAGTCGAGTAGGGCAACCTACTCGATTTGTGGGTAAAAACTTCCGTTAGACAGAGACGGGAGCGTACTCAAATGAAGAAATATGGAGGATAACATGAGCCGAAGAGAAGTGAGAGAACAGATTTTTAAAATTCTGTTTGGAGTAGAATTTCACAGCGCGGAAGAGTTAGATGAGCAGATCGCGCTGTATATGGAAGAGCTTGGAGAGGTACGTCAGAAAGATTCTGATTATATTTTAAATAAGGTGCACAGCATTGTAGAGCATCTGGATGATCTGGATGCAACTTTAAATGCAGCATCCAAAAACTGGAAAACAACCCGTATGGCGAAGGCAGAGCTTTCCATTCTGCGTCTGGCAGCCTACGAGATCAAATATGAGGAAGATATTCCGGTATCGGTATCCATCAATGAGGCCGTGGAACTGGCAAAACTATACGGATCTGATCAGGGACCGGCATTTGTAAACGGAATTTTATCCGGACTGGCATGAGACGGAATGTCTATTCTGTGGGGCAGGTAAATTCTTATATTCAGAATATGTTCGCGCAGGATTTTATGATGAGCCATATCGCGGTGCGCGGTGAGATATCGAACTGTAAATATCACAGTTCCGGACACATTTATTTTACCTTGAAAGATGAGACCGGGGTACTCAAAGCTGTGATGTTTCGCGGCAGTGCGGCCAAGGGACTGTCTTTTCATATGGATGTGGGCGACCGTGTCGTTGTTCTGGGAGAGATCCGCATTTATGAGCGTGACGGACAGTATCAGCTGTATGCGCAGCAGGTGACCCGTGACGGCGTCGGAATCCTTTACCAGAAATTTATGGAGCGAAAAAAAGAACTCGAAGAGATGGGAATGTTTGCGCAGGAATATAAGCGGGACATTCCCCGTTATGCGTTTCGTATCGGTGTGGTGACAGCACCCACCGGAGCTGCGATCCGTGATATTCAGAATATCTCCCACCGTAGAAATCCTTATGTACAGCTGCTTTTGTATCCAGCACTGGTGCAGGGCGAAAGTGCGGCAGCATCCATTGTACAGGGAATCTATGCGATGGAGGAGAAAAATGTAGATGTGATCATCGTCGGACGAGGCGGTGGATCGATGGAAGACCTGTGGGCATTTAATGAAGAAATTGTCGCACGGGCTATTTTTGAATGTCCGATTCCCATCATATCCGCGGTTGGACATGAGACAGATTACACCATTGCAGACTATGTGGCGGATCTGCGTGCACCGACACCTTCTGCGGCAGCGGAACTTGCTGTGTTTGATTACAGACAGGTGCAGGAACGGCTGGACATGAGTGCGCAGACGCTGTTGTACCGGATGAATCAGCAGATGGAACTGACCAGAAGAAGAGTGCGGGAATACCAGCTGCATCTGAAAGCACTGCATCCGAAAAATCAGCTGATGCAGAAACGGCAGTATCTGACGGATCTGGAGGAGAGCCTGGAACGTGGCATGCAGGAGATTTTGCAGAAAAAACGACATCAGCTGGAAATGTATGCAGCAAGGCTGGACGGATGTTCCCCATTGAAAAAGTTACAGGGACCATACGCATTTATGAGTAAATCGGATGGAAAGCCAATCCATTCTGTGGATGATGTGCAGGTGGATGAACAGATCGAAGCACAGCTGCTGGATGGAAAAATTACGGCAAGAGTCTGTGGAACAGAGAAAAACGGAGTAGTAAAATAAAATGGAAACGACGGAAGCAAAAGAATCCTTAGAGGAAATGTTTGAACAGCTGGATACGATTCTGGAAAACATGGAGGATCCGGAACTTTCCCTGGAACATGCCTTTGCACTGTATGAGCAGGGAATGAAAAAGATACAGAGCTGCAATCAGAAGCTGGATACGGTAGAAAAGAAAATGCTTCAGATCGCAGAGGACGGAACAGAAGTTCCTTTTGAATAAGAGAGGTGTGGATGATGGATATTAAGAAAGAGATTGCAGAGCATACCAGCCAGGTAGAGGAGATCATAAAGAAATATCTGCCGGAGGAGACCGGTTATCAGAAAACGGTAATGGAAGCAATGAATTACAGTTTTCTGGCAGGGGGCAAACGTCTGCGTCCAATGCTGATGCAGGAAACGTACCGGCTGTTTGGCGGAACATCCGATATTATCGAACCTTTTATGGCTGCAATTGAGATGATCCATACCTATTCTCTGATCCATGATGATCTTCCGGCGATGGATGATGATGATTACCGTCGCGGAAGAAAAACAACCCATGTCGTTTATGGAGAAGCCATGGGAATCCTGGCAGGAGACGCACTGCTGAATTTTGCATTCGAGACAGCCTGCAAAGGCCTGATGCAGGACGTAGGAAATCCTGCGGCAGCCAGAGCGGTTCAGATCCTTGCGCAGAAAGCAGGTATCTATGGCATGCTTGGCGGTCAGGTTGTGGATGTGGAATCTGAGGGACAGCCGCTGGAGCGGGAAAAACTGGATTTCATTTATGATCTGAAGACCGGAGCATTGATCGAGGCTTCTATGTTGCTCGGTGCTGTGCTTGCAGGGGCTTCCGAGGAAGAGCAGCAGGTGATCTTACAGGTGGCAAAAGATGTGGGACTTGCATTCCAGATTCAGGATGACATTCTGGATGTGACCAGTGACATTGAGACACTTGGAAAACCGATCGGCAGTGATGAGAAAAATCACAAAACAACATACGTAACCATCCGCGGACTGGAACAGGCCCGGAAGGATGTAGAGGAAATATCTGAGCGTGCGTTAGAGGGAGTGGCATCGCTTTCAGAGAAAAATATATTCTTGAATGAATTGATCAGATATTTAATTCACAGAAAAAAATAGGGGATAAAAATGGCAGTACTTGACCGAATTAATCAGGCAAATGATATAAAATATTTAAGCGAGGCGCAGTTGGAAGAACTGCCAAGTGAGATTCGTCAGTTTCTGATCGAGCATATTGCAAAAACCGGTGGTCATCTGGCGTCGAACCTTGGTGTCGTAGAGCTTACCATGGCTCTGCATCTGGTGCTGAATTTCCCGGAGGACAAGCTGATCTGGGATGTGGGACATCAGTCTTATACGCATAAGATCCTGACCGGAAGAAAGTGGGAATTTGAGCATTTGCGTCAGTTAGACGGCATGAGTGGTTTCCCGAAACGGTCGGAGAGTGACTGTGACGCCTTTGATACCGGCCACAGTTCCACATCCATTTCTGCGGGACTCGGCTATGCGAGAGCCAGAGACCTGCTGGGAGAGGATTATCATGTGGTATCCGTGATCGGGGATGGTGCGCTGACGGGCGGACCGGCCTTTGAAGCATTAAACAATGCGGCTGAGCTTCACACGAACATGATCATTGTGTTAAATGACAATAAAATGTCCATCTCAGAGAACGTCGGTGGATTGTCACAGCATCTGGCTTCCCTGCGTACCGCGGAGGCTTACCAGGAGTTTAAATCCGGGGTACACAGTTCTCTGGAACGTCTGCCTTACGGCGAGCGTGTGGTTCGCAGAATCCGGAAGACAAAGAGCAGTTTAAAGCAGCTGCTGATTCCGGGCATGATTTTTGAAAACATGGGAATCACGTACCTTGGCCCGGTGGACGGACACAATCTGACAGATATGGTACGGATCCTGCGGGAAGCAAAAAAAGTAAACGGTGCGGTGGTCGTCCATGTACAGACGGAAAAAGGACGTGGCTATGAACCGGCGGAGGAGCATCCGGATCGGTTCCACGGCACAGGCCCGTTTGACATTCCAAGTGGACAGCCTTTGGTGAAAAAGGACAAACCGAACTACACCGATGTATTTTCTACGGTGATCTGTAAGATTGCGGCAAAAGATGATTCCGTGGTTGCTATTACGGCAGCTATGGCAGACGGAACCGGATTGAAGCGGTTCCGGGCAGAATACCCGGCGCGTTTCTTTGACGTGGGAATTGCGGAAGGACATGCGGTGACCTTTGCGGCAGGACTGGCGGCAGCGGGACTGCATCCGGTATTTGCAGTATATTCTTCTTTTCTGCAAAGAGGGTTTGACCAGATCGTGCATGACGTCTGTATGCAGAATCTGCCGGTGGTATTTGCCATCGACCGTGCGGGACTGGTCGGCGCAGACGGAGAGACACATCAGGGTGTGTTTGACTTGTCGTTCCTTGGCATGATCCCGAATATGACAGTTCTGGCGCCAAAAAATAAATGGGAGCTGGCTGACATGCTCCGGTTTGCCTTTCGTCAGGATGGACCGGTGGCTTTGCGCTACCCGCGTGGACAGGCATATGCCGGTTTGAAAGAACACCGGGCACCGATCGTATGCGGAAAAAGTGAATGGATTTACGAAGAGCGGCAGATCGCAATATTTGCTGTTGGAAATATGATGGAAGAAGCGGTAAAAGTACACGAATTACTGCATGAACAGGGGTATGACTGTTCTCTGAACAATGTGCGTTTTGTAAAACCGCTGGACAAAGAAGCATTGCGCAAAGCGGCAGAGGAGCATTTACTGATCGTTACGATGGAAGAAAATATTCTGCGTGGCGGCTTTGGTTATGCGGCGGCAGCTTACTTAAGCGCAGCGGATGAAACGGTAAAAGTGCTTCATTTTGGTATCGATGATCAGTTCGTACAGCATGGAACGGTATCACAGCTGCATGCGCGGATCGGACTGGATGCGGAAAGCATGACAGATAAGATCTTGGAAACTTATCAGAAGCTATAGAGAAACGGATAAACAAAACTACGATAGATAGGGATATAGGTAGAAAGCGGATATGAAAGAAAGACTGGATGTATTACTTGTAAAACGTAATCTGGCTCCTTCCAGAGAGAAGGCGAAAGCCATGATCATGGAAGGAAATGTGTTTGTAAATAATCAGAGGGAGGACAAGGCAGGTGCTTCCTTTGATGAAAATGTACCGATTGAAATTCACGGAAATACACTGAAATATGTCAGCCGTGGCGGTCTGAAACTGGAAAAAGCGATGAAGGAGTTTGATCTGAAGCTGGATGGAGATATCTGTATGGATATCGGAGCTTCCACCGGCGGTTTTACGGACTGTATGCTTCAAAACGGAGCATCCAAAGTGTATTCTGTAGACGTCGGATACGGTCAGTTTGCATGGAAACTGCGACAGGATCCAAGGGTTGTCTGCATGGAAAAGACGAATATCCGTTATGTGACCCCGGAAGATATCGATGATGCACTGGATTTCGCTTCGGTGGATGTATCCTTTATTTCCCTGACAAAAATCCTGGAGCCTGCCAGAAATCTTTTGAAAGACGGCGGCCAGATGGTGTGTCTGATCAAACCGCAGTTTGAGGCAGGCCGCGAAAAAGTCGGCAAAAAAGGTGTCGTAAGAGACAAAGCCGTACATCTGGAAGTGGTAGAGCGGATCGTGGATTTTGCACTGGAGCATGGTTTTTCTGTGCATCACCTTTCCTATTCCCCAATCAAAGGACCGGAGGGAAATATCGAATATCTGGTGCACATTCAGAAATGTGAGACAGCGGCAAAGGAGGAAGGCGTTGATCCGGTGGCAGTGGTAGAAGCTGCACATGCAGAGCTTGATAAGTAATATGAAAAAGTTTTTTATTATCACAAACGAACATAAAGATATGAATCTGGCAGTCACAAATGCCATTTCCGATTATATTATCGCAAAAGGCGGCACCTGTATGCACTATGTCAGCACAAAAACCGGCTGGAATGACCGAAATTTGCGCAGATTCCGGCCTTCCGATATCGATGCGGACTGTATCATTGTGCTTGGCGGTGACGGTACGTTGGTGCGGGCAGCCAGAGATATGGCAAGCATCGGCATTCCGCTGATCGGTGTCAATATGGGTACCCTTGGATATCTGTGTGAGCTGGAGCGCAGCACGGTATTTGATGCGATTGACCGACTATTTGAAGATCACTATGAGCTGGAAGAGCGCATGCTGATTAAGGGAAACAGTCAGAAGGATGGTTCCGGAAAAGCGACATTTGCTTTAAACGATATCGTAATCCATAGAACCGGTCTTCCACAGATCGTAAATCTGATCGTGTCGGTAAATGGTGAGTATCTGGCCAACTACAGCGCGGATGGAATCATCATTTCCACTCCAACGGGATCTACCGGTTACAGTATGTCGGCAGGCGGCCCGATCGTGGATCCGAAGGCGGATCTGATGCTGATCACACCGATCAATCCACACAGCGCCCTGGCAAAAAGTATCGTAGTGGGTTCAGACGCAGTCATTGATGTGACACTGGCAAAACGCCGGCAGGAAGAAGATGAAGAGGCAGAGGTAAGTTTTGACGGAGACCGCTTCGTACACATGAAAGTGGGCGACAGTATCCGCATTCAGAAAGCCAATGCCTATGCAAAAATTTTGAAGTTAAATCAGTTGAGCTTTTTACAGATCCTGCGTAAAAAGATGCAGGAGATCCATTAGGAGGTAGCAGTATTGAAAGCAAAACGACATGCGAAAATTCTGGAAATTATTCGCAAATATGATGTAGATACACAGGAAGAGCTGTGCGTTCGCCTGAACGAGGCCGGCTATAAAGTAACTCAGGCTACAGTGTCCCGTGATATCAGGGAGTTGAAGTTAACGAAGGTAGCCATCAAAGGGGGAAAACAGAAATATACCTCTCTGTATGATGCCGGAAATGATCTGGAGGGAAAATACAGCCGTGTATTTAAGGATGGAGTCATTTCCCTTGATATGGCACAGAATATTCTTGTTATAAAAACCGTTTCCGGTATGGCCATGGCGGTGGCGGCAGCTTTGGATGCCATGGACTGCAGTGAAATTGTGGGAAGTATCGCTGGAGATGATACGATCATGAGTGTAGTGCGTACCGTGGAAGATACGGCAGCGCTGATGCAGCGGCTGCGGACATTGCAGAGAGAGTAGAAGGAGAAAAGGATGTTATTAAATCTGCATGTAAAAAATCTTGCACTGATCGAAGAATCGGAAGTGACTTTTGGTCCCGGACTGAATATTCTCTCCGGTGAGACAGGTGCAGGAAAGTCCATTATCATTGGATCCGTAAATCTGGCACTTGGTGGAAAAGTTTCCAAATCCATGCTACGGGAAAATGCAGAATTTGCTCTGGTGGAGCTGATTTTTTCTGTGGAGCAGGAAGCACAGGCAGAGATATTACGTGCCATGGATATTTTCCCGGAAAACGGGGAAATTATTATGAGCCGAAAGATTTATGCCAGTGGACGCAGTGTCAGCCGGATCAATTCTGAAACCGTGTCTGCATCATTGATGCGAAAAGTGGCATCGGTGCTGATTGATATCCACGGACAGCATGAGCATGAGTCGCTTCTGGCAAAGCGGAATCATATGAAATATCTGGATGATTTTGCAAAACGTGCCTTGGAAAAGAAAAAGACAGCGCTGGCTGCTGTCTATGAGGAATATACAACCTGCAGGAAAAAACTCGAGGAGGCTTCTCTGGACGCGGAACAGCAGGCGAGAGAACTTTCTTTTTTACAATATGAGATTGACGAGATTGATCAGGCAGATCTGAAAATCGGTGAGGATGAGGAGCTGGAAGCAGATTATCGTAAACTTTTCAATGGCAGAAAGATCATGGAAGCCATTGCAGAGTGTCAGGAACTGTGTTCCGAGGGAAGTGAAAACGCTTCTGACCAGATTGGCAGAGCGGTACATGCGCTGCGCACGGTGGCACAGTTCGATGAGCCGTTGGAAGGATTGTCTGCACAGATCGAGGAAATTGAAAATCTGATCAGCGATTTTAACCGGGAACTGTCCGGATATGTCTCAGAACTGAATTTTTCAGAAGAGACATTCCAGCAGATCGAAGACAGATTAAATCTGATCAATCATTTGAAGTCAAAATATGGAAAAACCATTGCACACATCTTAGAAGAGCGGCGGGCCAAGGAAGAAAAATTGGATCAGTTGCAGCATTATGAGGAATATCGTCTGCAATTACAGGAAAACCTAAAGAAAGCAGAAGAACGTCTGGCGCATCTGTGTCAGGGAGTGACCGATATCCGAATGGAATATGCGAAGTCACTGGCGGAACAGACAAAAGAAGCATTAAAAGACTTGAATTTTCTGGATGTACGGTTTGAAATGGAATTTTCCAGATTGGATCATTATACAGCAAACGGATGGGATGAGACCAGATTTCTGATCTCAACAAACCCGGGAGAGCCGTTGAAACCGTTGGATGCAGTCGCTTCCGGTGGTGAGTTATCCCGTATCATGCTGGCGTTGAAAACCGTTCTGGCGGAGCACGATGAAATTGAAACACTGATCTTTGATGAGATCGACAGCGGAATCAGTGGAAGAACAGCGCAGATGGTGGCTGAGAAGATCAAAATGACCGGAAAAAATCACCAGATCATCTGCATCACTCATTTGCCGCAGATCGCAGCCATGTCAGATCATCATTTTTTAATTGAAAAAACTTCCAGTGCGGACAGCACGATCTCAAATATCAGACCGTTGAACCGGGAAGAGAGTATTCATGAGCTTGCCCGTATGCTTGGTGGCGTCAAGATTACAGATACTGTTTTACAAAATGCAAAAGAAATGAAAGAAATGGCAGATGCGGTAAGATAATACCTGTGTGAAAAAACGGATTGTCCATATAATAAAAACAGAACAAAAAAGTCTGAGAATGACAGATAAGAAAGAGATACCTGATAAAAAAGGTATCTTTTTTATTTGATAGGAAATTACGATAAATTTCCTATCAAATAGAAGCACTTCGTGCAAACGATGCACACTCGCACGAGAAGAAATTGCTCTTCTTGAACATAGTTCAAGAAGTAGCCCTCGCTTAGAAAGCTCGGTTAATCGTGCTCGGCGCGTGCAAGAAAGCTGTGCTATTGATAACTTTATATGTGAGAGTGTGTGATAGCACACTTTCTTGTTTACTGAAGAGGGGCGTGAAAAAGATGGAGGTTTTGAGCATTTTAAAAAAATGGCGGAAATCCGTCTGGGGTATCATGGTGGCTGTCTGGCTGCTTTCTGCATATATCTGGCTGTTGGATGCAATCCCGGGTTCCGTCTGCATCGCATACGGTCAGCAGCTGAATATCACGGAAGGACTTCCGGTGACCAGTCAGATCCGAAGTGTGGACGGAACAGTGGCATCCAACGGAACAATGCCAAGTGGCAGTTATGAGATGGAATGCCGGCTGTTTGGCCTGATTCCGGTCAAAGACGTGACCGTGCATATTGTGGAGGACACCGAGGTGATTCCCTGCGGGATTCCTTTTGGACTTTACATTGAAATGGAAGGTGTGCTGGTGGTGGAAGTCTGTGACCTGGAGCAAAATGGTGTCCAAATGGATAGCCCGGCGAGTCACATTCTAAAAGCCGGGGATTATATTACTGCGGTAAATCATACATCGATCACCACAAAGGATGAGCTGCAGGAAGCGGTTGCGCAAAGTCAGGGAGCAGAACTGGAATTGACGGTTATGCGGGATGGCGAATCTTTTGAATGTAAGGTAGCACCTGCCTATACGGATAATGACAGATATCAGATCGGTGTCTGGATTCGGGATGACCTGGCGGGAATCGGAACCCTGACTTATATTGACGGAAATGGAACATTCGGAGCCTTAGGTCATGGTATCACGGATATGGATGTGGATCATCTGGTGAATATATTGGATGGAACAGCTTATCAGGCCAATATCCTGAGTATTATCCGGGGAGAAAAAGGAAAACCCGGCGAACTGGTGGGACAGATTCATTACAATCAGGCAAACCGACTGGGACAGATCACGAAAAACACAAACAACGGAATTTTTGGCAGCCTGGAGAGCGTTCCAGATTCACTGAAAGATGCGGAGCCGATGCAGATCGGTTTCAAACAGGATATCGAAACTGGCCCGGCGCAGATTCTGGCGACCATTGATCAGGAACGGAAATTGTATGATATTGAGATCACGAAAATAGATGTCAACACACAGGAATCCAATAAAGGCATTAGCTTCCGGGTGACAGACGAGGAACTGATTCAGGAAACTGGTGGCATTATTCAGGGGCTCAGCGGGGCGCCGATTTTACAAAATGGCAAAGTAATCGGAGCGGTCACCCATGTTTTTGTGAATGATCCGTGTAAGGGATACGGTATCTTTATCGAAAATATGCTGGAACAGTGAGTATTACCAATGTAATTGTGTATATATTAATGAAGTCCTTTTTCGTTTTTTGATTCGTCATGTTCGATTATAAATGTATAAAAATTAAATGCGATATTTCAGAATAAAAATATGTTCTAAATAATATAAGATTGTTATATGCGCACTTCTGTGTTAGTATAAAAAGTAATGTGAATGATGTTGGGGTCAAAAGCCCCACTATAGTACCTTGAAAAGTTCATATATTTTG
>CAVKTR010000039.1:0-26177 GCA_963659325.1 Dysosmobacter segnis | reverse complement strand
TCTTCTGTAAACTGTCAGCCAGTCAGAAATCTCCCGGGCACCTGCAGAGGTGGAAGACATCTCACATCCGATATTGTCTGACGTTTTATCTCAGACACATTCATTGACTGACGACAGTATAGCACTCTGGTTTTTGAAATACAATAGTTTTTTACGAAAACACTTCTTTTTATTTCCTAGGACGAACTTTCCTATGAATGAAGTTTGATAGGAAATTCATCGGAATTTCCTGTCAAATAAGAAAATGCCATTGTCATAAACATTTCCTTAAGGCATTATTTTTACTACTGCAGTATTTGCATAAGTCATCGGATGGGTATGTACAAAAAAGACATCACCTGCAATCGGTGCGCGCAGTTTCTCCCGCACGGTTCCATCATATGGATCGTGGATCTCTGCCAGCATGTCATCTTTTTTTACTGTCTGTCCTACGCGGACACAACTCTTAAAAACACCGGCAGTATACGGCCGCACTGCAACAAGTGCGCCATCATCCACCATGCGGGAATCCACATGTGCAGGCTCACTGCCATCCGGCATTTTCCCCGATGATTTTGTCACACCGGTTTCACTGCCATCCAACTGACTGTCCATGCTGCCATCCGGCATTTTCCCGGACATATCTGTCCTGTCAGTTTCACAATCACACACACAACTTTTCACAGTGTCATCCAGTATTCCCTCCGCGACCATGAAGTTCAGCACGGAAGCCACCATCTGTCCGGCACTTTCCTCATCAATCCGCTCTGTTGTAGTCGAATAAAGGCTGAATGCGTCGGTCTCCCATATCTGCCAGTTGTAATTCAGCGTTGTTGTATCGTAAGGACGCGGTGCCCGCTTCACGATATAAGGCAGACCAAAGGACTTGGCTTTTTCCCGGTAATCCCTGCCCGTATCCATGATGCGCACATGCGGCATAAAATCACCCGGCATATAAAATGACGTAAACTGAATGCCATTGCGATAACCTGTCACTGCCTCAAAAATACCGGCCGCGATCCTCTGCGTCGTTTCTCCCAGATCATATCCCGGAAACATCCGGTTAATATCCGTATTGTCCGTCGGCCAGAAACGTTTTTCCAGGTTCATCGAATAAGGATTTCCCGAAGGGATCACCATGATCTGATGACCGGGCAAAATTTTTCCATCCGCTTCAAGTTCCGTCAGTTTTTTCACCAGCTGCGAACAGATATAGATCTGCTGATACTCATTTCCCCGCAGATTTCCAATGATGCAGAGCGATTTTTCACCGTCTCCAAACGTATATCCAGTCACGCGCAGGTTGTCCCGGTATAGGGATTTCAGTTCATATACTACTTTCTTTTCCATGATCAGTCTCCCTGCCTTTCTGCACTCTTCACATCCGGTTTATATTCTGCACCAGCTGCCAAATCCTGACTGTCGGATTCCGGATTTCCGTCTTTCAGATTCTGAATCTGCTCCATTTCTTCCACGTTCTCCAGCCCGTTTTCCTTTTTTATCCGTAAAATACGTGCCATCAGAGAACCTTCGTCCACAACCGGATATTCACGAATTGTAAAAAGCAGTCCGTCCTCCGGAGACACAACCTCTTCCAACACAGTTCCTTTCAGAGGGTCAACCACTTTACCCACAGATTCACCTTTTTTCAACCAGGTATTGTGACTGGCTTCCTGCACAAAAATACCGGAATGCGCCGCATTCAGGAACATCACTTCATCCGGATCCGAAGAGATCACAGGTTCGCGTACCTGCGCCGCCTCACCGGTCCAGATTCCAAGTGTCCGCATTAGGCGGAAAATCCCATCTGTAAGCTGATCTCCTATGCTTCGTGTGATCCGCATTCCCACGCCCATTTCTACAACCAACGTCGGAACACCACGACTGTTCAGGCTGTACGCAAGTGTAGATTCCAGTACTGTACTTGCGCCATGTACCCAGATAAAATCCACATTTGCCTCTTTTGCCAGCGGCACAAGTTCCTTTTCATGCAGTTCATTGATTCGTATCTGCGGCAGTTCTGTCAGATAAATATTGCTGGCATGGATATCCATACACAAGTCAGATCCCATCAGGTCGTTGATGATCTCTGCGGCAATATATTCCGTCATTGCGCCATCCCTGCTTCCCGGAAACAGACGGTTCATATCCAGGTCAAACGCCGGGATACCTCTGGTGATCGAATCAATTCCAAGCGGATTCATCGCCGGATAGATATCCACTGTTCCGGTCAGATATTCCGGGTGCTCCTGGATTCTTCTGGATACTTCCCAGCAAACATACTGTCCTTCCAGTTCATCCCCGTGGACTCCGGTTACAATACTGATGCGTTTTCCACTGTCTTCGCCATCCGGTGTAAAACGCATCTTTTTTATCTCAAGTTTCTCATCCACCGGCATTTCAACCGATGCTATCTTTTCCACATTCTTCAACGATTACTTCAACCTCCTGCTTCTGTTTTGCATTTCCGACAAAAACCCCCTGATTGATCACACAGTCATTGTAATCCCGTCCGGCTGATATTTTGATGTGTCCGTCAGTCACGGTCAACATATTCGTCGGATCCAGTGCATACCATCTCTTCTGGTCAAAAATCTCAACCCAAGCATGGCTCGCACCTTCCCCGATCAGCATTCCAACGACATAGCGTGCAGGAATTCCTGCCATCTGACACAGAGAGATCAGTATATGTGCATAATCCTGACACACACCCTGTCCAATCACAAATGCTTCTTCTGCCGTTGTCTGTATATTTGTCACTCCTTGCCGGTACACAAAATGCTCTGCCAGCCCCTGCATCAGCAATGTACTTTTTTCCAGATTCGACCTATCCTCACGGAAAGAAAATTGTGTAAAAAAATGTTTCAATTCCGCTCCCGGCCGAGTAACCGGAGTCGGATAGCGGTATCTTCCCATCTGCCATGCTTCTCCGGCATATTCTGAGTCTGCCAGTCCGGTCTGCGCAACGCCACAGACATTTACCCGGAACAATTCATGCGAGGCCACACATTGCCCGTAAATGCAATCATTTCCAAAAGAATCCACGCTGTGGCTCAGCGATTCATCCGGCAAAATTTCAATCTTCTTCTCAATGATCTTCTGCCGTTCACTGTCCTGCGGGACGCAGCGCACCGTAAATCTGTGATTTGTCACCGGACAGGAAAATTGTATATCAAGTCTGTAATTAAAAGACAATTTTTTCATGTCTGCAAACCTCCAAATCTGAGGTCACGGTTGTTCCCCAGTTAAGGAAATTCTGATGAAAACAACATTTCCTCAGATTAAAAGAGATTCTACCGTAACCACGATCTGATGATAATCCAGTTCCTGTGCTTTTGTCAATTCATCCAGATATTTCAGTTTTTCCGGACTGTAGCGAATACTGCTCCGGTCGATCCGTCCCGTCAGACGGTGAACCTCCCTCAAAATATCTGTCCGGTCTCTGTGCAATCTGCCATAAAGGTCAATGCGCTCGATCCTTTTTCCAACTTTAATGATATTCCGCACATTTTCCGACTCGATCATATCATCTGCAATTCCCCAGAATGCCAGAATATTGTCCTTGACCTTTTGCAATTCCAGCAACGGTGCGCCGCTGGCCTCTGCCCGCTTCATCGCATAAACGCACAGTTGCACATAGGAAAGTGCCTCGCTGCCGATCATCTCACGCAATACGATCGCATTGTCATATGCACGGTTCAGATTGCTGAGAATGGAATCCGGATTATCTGTATCAAACGTATAACGTTCCTGAAACACTTCATCAGATCCATAAATGTCCGGGATTTCCAGATGTCTGCAGAAATCGGCATATCCTCCCGGCGCTCCATCCAGCATCTTATCTGCACGTGCACAGAACAAAGTAATGGTTGTATATACACGCTCCGTGTATCGACCAAGCCAGAAAAGCCGGTCTGTCTGTTCTAATGAGATAGTACCCATGTGTCTTTAAATCCTCCTCCCTGTGATGAATTTACAATAAAAGAATCCGGATTTCTGGAAAAACGTGTCAGTCCGCTTTTCCATACCACAGTATCTTCACCGGAAAGTACAAATGCCCGCAAATCCGCTTTCCGCGGTACGATTTCGTTATTGTCCATAATATCAATATCCAGGAAATCAATTACTTCCTGTGCGATAAACCGGCGCGGTTCTTTCTTCAGAAGTGTGATAAAATCTTCTTTCTGCTGTTTTGTCATCGTATTTCCAAAAACCACACCATAACCACCTGCTTCTGCAACATCTTTCAATACCAGGTCATCAAAATGTTCCAGCACATATTTCATATCATCCTCATAAAACGGCAGATACGTTGGTGCATTATGAAGGATAGGTTCTTCGCCCAGATAATAGCGGATCATCTTCGGCACAAAATAATAAATTCCTTTATCATCCGCGACACCATTTCCCGGTGCATTCATCAGTGCCACATTTCCCTTGCGGTAAACATCATAAATATGAGGAATACCGATCACGGAATCCGGCCGGAAATTCATCGGATCAAGATAGTCGTCTGAAATCCGCCGGTAAACTGCTCCGACCCGCTCTTTCCTTCCATTGTAATCTATAAAATACAGACGATCATTCTCCACGATAAGTTCCTGTCCATTCACCAGCTGAATGCCTGTCTTTTCTGCCAGATAGGAATGTTCAAAATAAGCTGCATTATAACGTCCCGGTGTCAGGAGCACGATCAGGCCGTCATCCACGTTGACATCATCCATTGTTTTTCGCAGCAATTTCGCATAATCACGGTTATCCTCGATGTGATACTGGCGGAATGTCTCCGGACTGCATCTGCGGCAAAGTCCCCTTGCGATCATCGGATAGGATGCCCCGGACGGAACCCGCAGATTATCTTCCAGAATATACCATTCCTGATCCTTTCCCTGAACCAGATCAATTCCGGAAATATGGGAGTATACACCTTTTGATGGCATGACACCCTCGCACTGTGCGAGGTATCCACTGGAAGCATAAATAAATTCTTCCGGTACGATCTTATCTCTTATAATCTTCTTTTCATGATAAATATCTTTCAAAAACAGATTCAAAGCCTGAACACGCTGCCTTAAACCTCTTTCCAGATAATCAAACTGTTCCTTTTCAATAATTCTCGGAATCGCATCAAATGGAAAAAGCTGCTCTTTGAACGTATTATTCTTATAGATTCCAAATTTCACACCATAACGCGCCAGCTGCTCATTCACCAGATCGGTCCTTTCCAGTAAATCTATTTCATACATATTTTTCATATGCCTCCTCTCTCCAGGTCAGACGTATGTAAGACCCGGCACATAATTTCACAGATTCAAGTCGAATGCACGTGAAACGCAAAAAAAGCGCTTTGCAGGAAAAACTGCAAAACGCCTTTGTTTTATGCCCATAATGATATCTTTTACAAACTAAATTGTCAATAATTATTTTCTTTCTGATATCTCTATGACTATTTTTTCTTTCTGATATGAATCTCCGGGATTGCCACAGATTCATAAGTGATGGATTCCTGTTCTTCTTCCATCTCCTCCTCCGCTTCCGGCTCCGTATGCACCTCCGGAACTGCCAGATTTTCATATTTCACATCATAAAATTCATGGGTTGATTTATTATCTTTATTTTGTTTTTTCCCTTTAAAAAACATACAATCCTCCAGATTATTAGTTAATATCGTATACATCATCTTTTATCATTCAGGTCAGTCATACGTCTGGCCTGTTCTTCTCTGAATCTGTCGTATCACAATTTCCCTTACAGCAGGTTGATAAAGAATGTGATCGTCAGACTGTTCAGGAAATCCGCAAACAGACTTCCCACAAGCGGTATCAGCAGATATGCTTTTACCGACGGTGCATACCGGTCGCAGATAGCCTGCATATTTGCCATCGCATTCGGTGTGGCACCCATACCAAAACCACAGGTTCCGGCAGCCAGCACAGCCGCATCATAATCGCGTCCCATAATGTTAAATATCACAAACCGTGCAAAAACAAACATCAGAAGCACCTGTACAGCCAACAGGATCATCAGTGGCAACGCAAGCGCTGCCAGCTGCCAGAGTTTCAGCGTGATCATAGCAATACCAAGGAACAGCGACAGGCAGATTCCACCAATATCGTTGATCTCACCCATATATATCGTAAATTTTCCGGAATATTCCCCGATATTACGGAACAATGCTGCCGCGATCATCGCACCAATGTAAATTGGAAATGTCATTCCGGTTTTTGTCAGCAGCCAGGAAAAAATCGTTCCAAGACCGATGGCAAGGATCAACTGAAAAACAGCCTGAGGATACATGGATGTATGACGCACATGTTTTTTCTCATCCTCAACCAGAAGACTATCATCCTCTGCCACAGCTGTGGAAAGCAGGTTCTTTTTCTCTACCAGCGATTTACCGATCGGTCCGCCGATCAGACTTCCCGCGATCAATCCAAAAGTTGCTGCCGCTGTACAGAGTGTTGTTGCACCGGTGACGTTAAAATCTTCTAATACAGGTCCAAATGCGCCGGCTGTTCCATGTCCGCCAACCATAGGAATTGATCCGGTACACAGACCGATCAGAGGATCCAGGTTTAACACCTTTGACATTCCTACCGCCGCAAAGTTCTGGCACAGAATCAGGCCGATGACCAGTCCGAGAAATATAACCAGTGATTTCCCGCCGCTTTTTAAGACCTTGAGGTTTGCCTGAAAACCTACCGAAGTAAAGAAAAATACCATGCAGACTTCACGCAATGTGTCATCAAATGAAACTTCTGCGATTCCGGCTGCATACAGCACACAGGTCAGGATTGCAAAAAGCAAACCACCGACAACCGGTGCCGGAATACAGAATTTTTCCAGAAAATTAATCTTTTTCTTTAAAAATCTACCCAATATCAGAACCAGTACCGCAATGGCAAGTGTCTGATACATATCTAAATTTAATTTCATAAAAATCCTTTCAAAATAAGTACTTTTTTACAGCTGTTTCGTGACTGACGTATAGAGTGCAACGATTCTGAAAAGAATATGTCAGCCTGCGCTGACCAGAATCATGCACCAGCTCTCACATTTAGTAATGCGGACATTCGCAATCCGCTTACTCATTCACTGTGATCCCGTGTTTCTCATAGTAAGCTGCTGCTCCACCGTGAAATGGAATGGTTACATTCTCTGTCGCACTGGTTTCATCCAGCTGCAGATCCAGTGGCAGGGAATACTGAATGTCTTTCGTGTGGTTGAAAAGTGACTCTGTCAGTTTCTCGACTGTTTTATCACTCAGTTTATCACTTGCGAGAAGCAATGCCTGCACGCCAACGGTTGTCTCTTCCTCTGACTGACCGCTGTATGTATACTTTTCAACCGTATATGGAACATAAAATTTATAGATTGTCATCAGTTTCTCGATATGTTCTTCATCCAGTGACAACAGTCGGATCCCGCACTGGCGCGTCAGTTCTTCGATCACGGTTGTCTGTACGCCGGATGTACAGAATATCGCATCAATTTTTCCGGAAGCAAGCGCATCTGCGGCATCCGTATAATCCATATTCTGACAATCGACAACCGAATCAGAAAGTCCGTAAACCTGAAGGATCTGCATTGCGTTCTGCTCCGATCCGGACTCTTCCTCTCCGACACTTACTGTTTTTCCAAGCAGATCGTCCACTGTCTGGATATCAGAATCCGCCCGTACTACGATCTGGCATGCCTCTGTATATAAAGCTGCCACTGCACTGTAACCAGTCAGCGGTTTTTTGTCAAAATCTCCATTTCCATAATACGCATCATCTGTCAGGTCAGCCTGAGTGATCGCAAGCTGGATATAGCCGTCTGAAATCAGACGGAGGTTCGCTGCAGAGCCTGCTGTCGCGCGCACAGAAAATTCTATACTGTCGTCATCCTGTGAGGCGACTTGCGTGTAGGCATTGGCAAAGGAAAAATACATGCCGCCCACAGCGGCTGCGCCTATACGGATTGATTTGCCGGACGAACCGCATCCCACTGCAAAAATCAGTGAAAGGCTCAGCAAAAGCGTTACTATTTTCTTCATAAAAAAGTTCTCCTCTCTCCCAAAAAGAGCAGAGTAACCTCCAGATGTGGCTACTCTGCCAGTTTCAGTCAATATCTATACTTCACTATACTCCAGATTACTCAAAGATAATTTTGCGGTAGTTCTTTTTACCACGACGTAATACAAAATCTTCTTTGCTGATGTCTTCCGGTTTGTAGGAAGCCTCGATAGAAGCAACTTTCTCGCCGTTTACGGCAACTCCGCCCTGCTGTACGGCACGGCGTGCCTCGGAACGGGATGCGCATAATCCGGAAGCAACAAGCAGACCCATGATGTCGATCTCGCCGTCACGCAGATTTTCCTCTGTGATCGTTGCTGTCGGCATATTTGCTGCATTTCCGCCGGAGAACAGTGCACGTGCGCTCTCCTGTGCTTTTGTAGCTTCTTCTTCGCCATGAACCAGTTTTGTCAGTTCGAATGCAAGGATCTCTTTTGCTGTATTTAACTGGCTTCCCTCCCATTTATCCATCTCGTCGATCTGCTCTAACGGAAGGAAGGTCAGCATACGCAGGCATTTTAATACATCGGCATCGCCAACGTTTCTCCAGTACTGGTAGAACTCGAATGGAGATGTTTTCTCCGGATCAAGCCATACAGCACCGGACTGGGTTTTACCCATTTTTTTGCCTTCGGAATTCAGAAGCAGTGTGATCGTCATTGCACATGCGTTTTTGCCAAGTTTACGACGGATCAGCTCTGTACCGCCAAGCATGTTGGACCACTGATCGTCACCACCGAACTGCATGTTGCAGCCGTATCTCTGGAATAACTCATAGAAATCGTAACTCTGCATGATCATGTAGTTGAACTCCAGGAAGCTTAATCCACGCTCCATACGCTGTTTGTAGCACTCAGCAGTCAGCATACGGTTTACGGAGAAATGCGGTCCGATATCGCGCAGAACTTCTACATAGTTTAAGTCAAGCAGCCAGTCTGCATTGTTTACCATTAATGCTTTTCCATCGGAAAAATCGATGAAATGGGACATCTGTTTTTTGAAACATTCACAGTTGTGGTCGATGGTCTCTTTTGTCATCATCTGACGCATGTCAGTACGTCCGGACGGATCACCGATCATAGCTGTACCACCGCCGATGAGGGCGATCGGTTTGTTACCTGCCATCTGCAGTCTCTTCATCAGGCACAGAGCCATGAAATGTCCCACATGAAGGCTGTCTGCTGTCGGGTCAAATCCGATATAAAATGTTGCTTTTCCGTTATTGATTAATTCTTTGATCTCTTCTTCATCTGTAACCTGGGCGATCAGACCACGGGCTACTAACTCGTCATAAACTGTCATAATGTACTCTCCTTCTTATGCGTTTGCATTTTCTTCTTATTTTTCTTACACATTTTGTAATTATTCAAAAATCAGTCTCAAGTATTTTTATGCCTTATATAATTACAAAACCCGCCCTCACGCACTGTGCATGCATAAGGACGGGATAAAATCTCGTGTTACCACCTTAATTCACAGACCGCTCACACGATCCGCCTCACCAAGTATCTGACAATACTTCTGCAATATAACGGTTGCTCCCGGCACAGTCTACTGATCATCAAAAACCTTTCTCCTGTTCCATAACTCTCAAATCCACGACTTGGGATCTGTCCATAAGAGCATGTCACATCCGGTTATGATAACGTTCAATGCGCAGCTTGTGAATGTATTCAGTATCAGTTTTCCATGCGCCTCTCACCACCCGGCAGCTCTCTGTATGTTCCACTCATACTTACTTGTTTCAGTCATTGCTGTTTTTATCTGCAATTATTTTTTACACGCTCATTATTATAAAAGTTGCGTTTGGAAATGTCAATGTAAAGTTTGAGCTTCCTGTATCATTCCATATACTTCCACACTTATACAACTGTATATTTAACTAGTACAACTTTTTATCATTCTATGATATACTATGAGTGCTACCGCCCCTAGACAGGTAGAGGAAGGGGGTGCTCATAGTGGATAACATCATATCATTTTTATTATCTATCGCGGCAAGTATAATTGCCTACTATATTTGCAAATGGTGGGATAGATAATCACTACCGGTAGTCTGCCTAAGGACTCATCCACCTGCCCAGAACGGATGAAAAACCCCAGAGCTGCAACTCTGGGGTTTTTGTTTTTTCGCATCAATAGTGGATACGAATCATATCATTTTTGCCTATCGGCATTATAGCATATGTAACTTTATAATGCAATATTACAACAATATAATAATTACAACAGCATGATCAACGTTCCCGCCACGATCAGGCACAATCCAACCGCCGCTTTTTTTGTCAGACGCTCCTTGAATACAATAAAGGAAAACGCGATAGACACCAGAATACTCAGCTTGTCGATCGGCACAACCACACTCGCCATTCCATCATGCAACGCCTTGTAATAACACAACCATGATCCGCCGGTGGCCAGACCGGACAAGCAGATAAATCCAAGCTCATTTTTCGGAATCTCCCGAATCGTGTGCTGTTTTCCTTTGACAAATACAACCACCCATGCCATAACAAGAACAACGCAGGTTCTGATGGCGGTTCCAAGGTTTGACTCCACGCCTTCGATACCGACTTTTCCAAGAATCGCGGTCAGACTTGCAAATACAGTAGACAACAGTGCATAAATCAGCCAGGAACGTCCCTTTGGTTTCTCCGGCTCATCGGCCGTCTCTTTTTTCTGAATCATCATAAACGTACCGACACCGATCAAAACGACCGCAATGCCTTTTACCAGTGTGATCGGCTCGCCAAGGAAAATAAAGGCAAGTATGATCGTCAGAATCGTACTTGATTTGTCGATCGGCACAACTTTATTTACATCACCCATCTGCAGCGCTTTAAAATAGCACAGCCATGATGCTCCGGTGGCTATTCCGGATAAAATAAGAAAAATCCATGTCTTGGTACTTAAAGAACCAATGGTTCCGATAGAACCGGTGATCAGCACCATGATCCATGAAAAAATCAATACTACAATGGTTCGAATCGCGGTGGCCGCATCCGAATCTGTTTTTCTGATTCCGCATTTTGCAAGAATCGCTGTCAGTCCCGCAAAAATTGCAGAACCGAACGCAAATAAAATCCACATAACTTCATCCCTGCTTTCTGCAACTGTCAGACACAGCTGCCTGTTTATTATACACCTGAATGAGTCATGTGGATTGCAAAATTTATTTTACTTTGCATCAGTCACGACAAACACCGTATCGTTGATCGTCACAGATTCTACCTGTTCCAGATCCAGAATATGATCAAATCCGATCCACACGTCATTGTTTGTGCCATACTCGCCGTAAAATTCATTTTTCACCTGCTGCTCCTTGCTGTCTATCACATAAGTACTTCCGTCTTTCATCTGCACGGAAATCTCATCATATTCCGGTTCTACATCCGATACACCCTGATTTGTGATCACCATGTCATAACTGGTCAACGCAAGCTGCTGTTCACCATTTTCATTCTTCCATGTCAAAGACGGAACACTCTCACTTTCCGGAATTGTGATATTTGCCAACTCAGCTTTGCTATCCTTAGTACCATCCAGTTCTTCAAAAACCAGGCTTAATGACGAATCTGCCTGTTCAGAACTCATCACGTTAAATACCATGTAAAACACCTGTGTATCGTCGTCACTCGCATCTGTTTCTAAATAAATGCGCCAGTCAGGCACATCCTTTCCAGAACTTTCCAGCCCCATCGTCAACCATATATCTGTATCTGTCGGCATTATCTCCTGTAAGTTTCTGGTTTCCATCGTCCAGTAGTCATATTCCGGTAAAACACCTCCGGTCAGTGTATACCACGGTTCTCCTTTTCCGGATACACGATTTACCGTAAACTGCATAATTCCGGAATGTGTTGCCCCACTTCGAACCACCTTATCAATCTGCACTTCATACTCGGCTCCCTGATAATGGTAAGATGCCTTTGTATTCTCATCTGCCCCCGTATCATTTACATAAGATTCCACCGGTGCTGTATTTGTTTCACCAAACAGATTTCCAAATAAATTTGTTTTTTCTGCCGCAAATACCGCGCTTCCGGAAATACTCAATGCAATAACTAATGCTGCAATCGCCTTTGTTGGTCTATATGTTCTTTTTTTCATTGTTTTGGCTCCCTTCTCCTGCCGGTCTGCCCGTTTCAGAATATTCTGATTCAGCCAGAAATCCGGTCCTTCTTCCGTTTCAGCCGGAGTAAGGGATTTTTTTAATGCATCATCCAGATTTTTCATAAAACAGAATCCTCCAATTCTTTTCTGAGATATTTCCTCGCACGCATCAGTTTGCTTTTTATACTGCTGACCGATTCGTGCAGCTGCTCCGCAATCTCTGCCACCTTCAGATTTTCCATGTAATACAAAAGCACCACTATCCGCAATTTTTCCGGCAATCGGTTTACGGCATTCTGCACCAGCAGTTTCTCCTGATTAGAAATCACCGTATCCTCCACACTGTCCGCTGCCGAAAAATTTTCTATCTGACTTTCTTCCGAGGCCGGTACAATATCTGCAATCCGTTTTCGCCACATTTGCTTGCGGCACTGATTTTTCCACAAATTCACCGCAATTCCAAGCAGATAGCTTTTGGGATTTTCCGTATCCTTGACGTTATCCAATTCCCACAATTTCAAAAATGTCTCCTGATACAGATCATCCGCCGTATTTTTATTTTGCGTCAGCCGTTTGCAGAACAGGTAAATATCTCTGCCATATTCGTTGATATATTTTTCCAGCTGTTGTTTTTCCATCTTAAATTAAAACTCCCATTTCTGACGTCTTCCCTGGGTAATCCTAATCACCCTTACACTCTTATATTGTCATAACTTACTGGTTGGTTGCAAAAAAATATCGCAAAACCTGAATGAATTGGTTTTGCGATATTTTCCTTTATACCACTGCTTCAATGATTTTTTTATCATCAAGCAAAATCTCATGGACTCCGATTTCTTTGTTCTGATTGAAATTGAAACTGATCATATATCCCTGATTCACATGATAGGCATCCAGATATTCTGCCAGCTGCTTCTCACCTCTGGCATTATATTCCTGGCCATGCCAAATTTTCATTTCAATGATATATTTTTCGCCACGATAATCCACAATCACATCTGTCCGTTTCTGTTCACGGGTTTCCGCTTCAATATAATAATTCCCAGTGCCATTAATAATCGGTCGCAAATACAACAGAAAATATTTTCTTCCTTCCTGTTCGATAAATGTCTCATCACTATCTCCATATAAATCATTAAAATGTATCACGAAGCGTTCCAGAATCTGACGCATATTCAAATGTCCATTTACGACAAACTGATTTTTATCCAGCAAAGCATCCGAATAAATCTGCTGTTTCTGCATTTCTGAAGTCGAAAGATATAAATTATATAACCATGTCTCAAAAATACGATTTGCAATTGCCAGCACGCCATGATTGTTTTTTACAAATCCAAACATAGTTGCCACACTGATTGCCGGTTCATAATAATTGTAAGCAATTGCTTTTCCGGTAAATAACAATGACTGTAACATATCATTCAATTCCGGATACCGATTCAACTTTTCGCTCAATGATTCGAATAAAGTATTTTTCTCTGCCAGCAGCATACGGACTGCTGTAAAAAATCCATGTCTGGTCCATGCGCTTTTTAATTCATTTTCGTCATTATTTGTAGCAATGTTTTCATCCATAATCTGGCATAATCGTGAAACAAGAAACGGATATCCTGATGTGTACTGATACAGCAGAGTTGCTATTTCATCAACATTCATTCCGGTATGATGATCCTTTTCATAGTCTCTGAGCATACCTGCAATTTCTGTTTCCGAAAAACTCATATCAATTTTAAAATCTGCCGCAATATTCCATGGACTGTTATATTTATGTTCCTCCTCTGGTCTGATTTTATGTCGGAGATTTTTCACATCATACACACCGGCTAAAATAACCGATTTGAATGCCGCTTGTTGAAAACGATTGATATACTGTGCACGAAGCTGTCCAAGGAAATCCAGGAAAACCTGATTATTCGATGCACTGTCTACCTCATCGATCATCAAAACAATCGGCTTATCAGAAAATTGGCAGATATCACCCAGTCCTTCAAATAATGGTTTTAATGTAAAATAATCATGTCTGTTATCTACATGATTTTTCAAATTACCCAATGTTTCTTCTAAATCGTCATTTAATGTCGGTTTGCACTTTTTGAACAACCGCAAAAATGAATGACAGAAAGAAAGTGCAAAAACATTTTCATTTGCAAAATCAGCGCTGCCAAATGTCTGAAAATCCATCAATACAACATAGTATTCTGATTCCAACAATCGCTTTAATGCAATCAATGTCGTGGTCTTTCCATACTGACGCGCTTTATTGATTGTAAAGTATTTTCCATCATCTACAAGTGCTTTTATCTCCTGCAAACGCTGCGCAATGTTTACCATATAATGTTCTTCCGGTATACATACAGCAGTTGTATTGAATACTTTTGACATGATTTCCTCCTGTTTCACTTTTATAATAACCCACAATTTCTATCTCTTACTCAATATGATTATCATACCATGAAGCAGTCATTCAGGCAATTTAATAATCTTCCTTATTTCCTGCATTAAAATATTTCTTCTTGGAACCAAGAATTATTTTTGTTATAATGAAAATGCATTGGACTTTGTTCGGACAGGGGGAAAATTATGAAAAGAAAAATCAGAATACAGCGGGTGAGTGCCTGGAACATTGGCATTACCATTGTTGTAGCTATCGTATTTATTCTGGTTTGTGTTCGGGGCGAGCAGGAGTTTCGCAAGCTGCGAAGTACAACGGAAGATTATATTGCCTGTGAAAATGCGGCAAATCAGCTGCAGGAAGCGTCGGACTATCTGACGGATCAGGCACGCTTGTATACGATAACGGGAGAGAAACAATATCTGGAACAGTATTTTACAGAAGTGACAGATACAAAACGCAGGGAAACTGCATTGGAAACACTGGAATCGTATTTTTCAAATACAAGTACGTTCGCTTCCTTACAGTCAGCCATGGATAATTCAGAAGAATTAATGGAAACGGAAGTATATGCGATGAAGCTTGTAACGGAGGCTGTTGATCCGGAAAGTACCACCTGGCCGGAAAAAATATTACAGACAGAAGTATCTGCAGAGGATGAATCGTTATCGTCAGCGGATAAAATGTCAAAAGCACAACAGCTGCTCAGTGAAGAATCATATCAGACGGCGCAATCACAGATTTCAGAAAAAGTCAAAGAATGTACCTCAAGTCTGATTGATAAAACAAGAACGCGTCAGGCGCGGTCCACTACTATTTTTTCGGACATGTATCTGAAGATGGAAATTGGTGTTGCTTTACTTGTAGCACTAATGCTTCTGATGTGCATCGTGGTTCGAAAGCTTGTGGTGAAACCATTGATAAGCTACAACCAGAGCATTCTCAAAGGAGAAATTTTTCCGGTAGTTGGAGCTGCTGAATTACAGAATCTGGCATTGACATATAACCGTGTTTATGAGGAAAATCAGGAAACACAGCGCTTAATACGTCATCAGGCAGAACATGATGCTATGACAGATCTGTTGAATCGTGGATCCTTTGAAAAACTCCTGAAGATTCATGAAGAAGGGGATCGACCGTTTGCACTGATTTTAATAGATGTGGATACTTTCAAAACAGTAAATGACACATATGGACATGCCGTTGGTGATAAAATCCTGAAAAAAGTATCTGGATTATTAATGGCAGCGTTCCGAAGCATTGACTTTGTCTGTCGAATCGGCGGCGATGAATTTGCCGTTATCATGGTAGAAATGACAAATGACCTGAAATATACGATCGAAGGTAAAATTCAGGCAGTGAATGAACAGCTGGCGGATGTGCTGGAAGATGGACTTCCAAAAGTTTCCTTAAGTGTCGGCGTTGCATTTTCAGAGCGTGAGAATCCTGGAGAAAGTTTATTTAAGGATGCTGATAAGGCGTTGTATTATGTAAAAGAGCATGGTAGAAATGGCTGTGGATTTTATGAATAAACAGTAAAAAATATCGCAAAGCCAAACTTTTGGTTTTGCGATATTTTTGCATTTCACTATACCCTATCCAATTTTTAACCATTTCCTATCACATACAGGAAGGTATCCCTTCAGCAAACCTTTTACCACCATCGGACAGTTTGCTGAAGCCTATCAGCAGGCTAAAAATCTCCATCGGATGAAGCTTTCTGAAAAAGATGATCTTTACTGTTTTTATGAAGACCACTGGCTGAAAAATCTGATCGACAGTACGCCACAGACGGACAAGACCTTTTCCTTCTGCGAGCCATGTCTGCTTCAGATGCTGCAGGCAGGAGACTGTTTTCTTTTATTAGTCAAAATAGTCTCCCCAGCCGTCATCGTCATACGCATAATCATCATTATTATCATAATAATCCCAGTCATCATCTCCATAATCATCATAATCATCATAATCGTCGTAGTCATCATAATAACCATCACCATAATCTCCCGGATCTGACCACGGATCATAATCATTTGCCTCATAATAATCGTCATCGTAACCGGCATTTCCATATCCAATGAAATAATTTTCGGATCCATCCCAGTACCAGAGATCACCGTCGCTGTCATACCAGTAATATGCAACTCCATCATCACTTGCGCCATCGGACTTTTTCTTTGCATCCTGCGGAGGAGTTTCAGGAACTGCTTTCGGTGCCGTACTCCATCCGGCGGTATACGTACATGTATTCAGCATATTGTTCGTAATATCCACATAGTTCTGAATGCGGCTCTCCGGCGCAATGGTCATAGCTACCAACGCATAATTAGTCGGTCCATAATAGCGTACCTCAAAATTTCCACGAATCTGGTCTGCAGAACCATCGCCAAAAATACCACTGTTCATCCACACAGATCCGACAATCCGGTAATAACTTCCACAATCTGTGCATTCAGATCCAATGATCTGCGTTACATTGCTTCCATACATATTGTTCAGAAGTGTCTGCATCATCTGCTCCATCTGCGGTTTTGCTACTTCTATTCCTTTTGTCATATTGTCGTCATAACCGGAAATCGGCTGAAATCCGATGGTGATATTGGTATGCGCGTCGTCAGTTCCATACTTCATCTGCGCATCAAATCCCAGGGAGTCTGTATAGGTTCCATGAACAGATGAAATCAGCTGCACCGGATAATTAATCTGTACATTTCCAAAATTTCCCGGAAATGTGGCTGTCAGATTCAACTCATCAGAAGGGGTTGGCAAATATACCAGCGCCTCACTGGCCACCAGCATGTTTCCAGATTCATCGATCAGCCCGGTATCTGACAACGTAAGCATCTCCTTTAATGAACCATCCGATGTGTACAGCGCAATCGCATCCGCCTCAGCATCCACAGTTCCCCCATCCATCTGATTTCCATAAAAATCTGTCATTGTCCACTGATACTGCTCATCAATGGTCAGATAGGCCGGTTGCGTTTCATATTTCCAGAAACCGGTATATGCAGAAATAATTCCGGGATCTGCAGAGCCATCTTCCTGGCTTCCACAACTGATCAGCATGACACTCAGCACCACTAAAAATATCAATGCAATCATTTTCCTTATCTTTTTCATGTTTTTTCCTCCTCTCATCCTCTGGTGTCCTGTACACCGGTCTGATAAAATGTATGAACCAGGCTCAGTTCATCAATAAAACCTGTGAACCAGCGAATTTCATCCGTATAGCGGCTTCTCAGCAGTTCTACATCCACTTTTCCTCTGCCAACCGCAAAAAATTCCCGATTTGTCTCAATCGCAATATGCAGTTTTCCTTCTCTCAGAAAACTCATATATATTTTTCCACCATATTTGGATGACATGTGAAGAATATACTCCATTATATTTGGTGTCAGAAGGTAACCCATCTCCTGTTCCTGCTCCGGCTGAATAATAAAACGACGATCAAATTCCTCATTTCCGGTTTTTACCACAGAGCCGGAAAACAGACGATTCCGTCCGCTACGCGCCACAATCTTTATCTCCGTAGACAATTCATGTCCAAAATCGCACACCAGCCACTGTCCGGTAAACACTGTTTTCCTGATTTTTTCCCATATTCCGGCATCATCATTATAGTAATCTTCCTCCAGAACCAATGAGATGCCGCTCATCTCAACCTGCATTCCTTTATAAAATGCTTTGACATAATTACTGCCCTCTACCTCGGAAAAATCTGTCGGCAGCATGATTTTTCCCTGCCCCATCGCAGACGATGTGATATGTCCGGCCGGTTCATATTCCACCTGCTCAAATGTCTGCTCCAGCAATCCTCTCACCAACTGATCCCCGATCTGCTGTTTCATCGATTTTTCACCGCTGTTCATAACAAGCACACCGATCAGACAGAGAATACCTCCAAATATAACAACCGAAATCATTGTTGTCAGAAAACCTATGATCACAAAGATGATTCCCACTATTTCCAGTACCTTTCCACCTCTTCCTACGGTTCGCTTATTTTTTAATTCCGATGTAAGCTGTTCATCGGAAAGGATTCTTTTTTCCTCCATACACATCCTCCTCCCTGTTTTTTCTGGCTTTCTCATAGAAAAAATCCACCGTACAATTGTAATGTACGATGGATTCTCTAAAATTGATATTAACTAAAGGTTAGTTTCTACCGAAAATCATTATTCCGTAACCAAATCATTTTCCAAGCAGTGCCAGAAGTTCCTTCCGCTTCGTCCTCACATCTCCGGTAATCTGTAATTTCGCATAAATCCGGTTGATGTACTGCTTTACAGTTCCTTCTGAGAGGAACATTTTCTCTGCAATCTCCCGGTTGCTCAGTCTTTCTGCCAGCAATTCCAGCATCCGCCTTTCCTGCTCACTCAGATCTGCAAATCTTTCCGGATATGTCTGTGCTTTTTTCATGCCCGCATACCGTCTCTGGCAGCTTTTTCCAAGTTCTGCCACCTTTTCCAGAAAAAGAGCGGTTTTCGTTTCCGAGGTCTGGATTTCCCATTCCAGAAGTTCCGCTATATATCCATAATTTTCCACAAATGGCAGATAAAATGCATCCTCTAATGCGTCCAAAACCGCTGCCCGCAGAAATTCTCTGGCCTCACTTCGCTTTCCAAGCTGTTCACAGGCTGCGGCAGTCTGAATCCGAATATGCAAAGCCACCAGAGCATAATGCATATTTTCACACATGCCAATCAGCAGTTCGCTTCTTCCGACCACTTTCGCATATGATTTTTGTGCAAGATATACCTGATTTTCAATCATCTCCATCATCGGTCTGCCCGGTGCCAGAAAATTTACCGTGGAAAGTCTGTGTTCCCCAAAAAGTTCCGGAATCTGTTCTGTCTGTCCTGACAGGGCATAATAATACGCACATGCACTGTCAAACAGCATGATCCATGTGATATTGTGCCACCGCCACAGATCACTGCGGCGCTCCGCGATGCTATAGCAAAGGTTCAACTCGGTGCAAAGTGACATACGCAATGCAAGGAAATCACAACACAGTGCCATATTTTCCTGTCCATTTTCCGCAATGTGCGCATATGTATTTTCCAGCAGGATCTGTGCATCCACAAAATGTCCCTGCATGAATGCTGCCTCCGCGCTCATGATCCGCTCCGCACCCTGCCCATGCCCGTTCGTGAGCCGATAATAATGCGGCATACAGTCATTCATCTCCTGCAATTCCTTTTCCAGCGCCCCCGGCGAGCGGTGAAACATCATCAATACCGACGGTGAACCAAAAGTCCACCCTCCTTCATTTCGGATGCTGATCGCCGGACGGGACATCTGCGCACTGGCACTGCGGTGAAACTGGCTCATCCTGGAAATATCATTATACATGAGAAAACTCATGATCAGATCACATTCTCCCAGCAGATTTCCACGCTCTTCCTGTGTCATCTCCGGCTGTTCCAGGATCGATGCCATCAGCAGTTCTTTGAGTTCCATCATCTTCGGCACCTGATGCCAGGTAAACATTCTGCGCATCAATACAAGAAGTGCCAGCGGATGCGCTTTTAATATTTTCACCGGGCACTGCTCCAGAAGCACCGTCACTTCTTCCGGTTTCATGGACGCCAGCAAAATCCCAGCATCATTTTGGATCACTCGCAAAATGGCATCATAATTCTGGCTTTCCCTGTAAAAACGCAATGCATGCAGGTACATTTTTTCTGACTCGTACCATGCGCCATATCGGTTGCGGTACATCTTCTGCTTTTGCAGCTCCAATGATAAAAATGCACGCTCCGCACATTCTTTCATCATATGGTGAAACCGAAAACTCCGTTGGTCAGCCAGGCGGCTGACAAAGGCATTATTTTCCGTCAATGCTGCCAATATTGCTTCTGTATGCATATTTCCGGTAACAGATTTAGCCATCCTGAGCGTAAATTCGTCTGCCAGTCCCATAACGACCAGAAATTCCCGGCGTTCTGCCGGAAGCGGATCGATCATGGCAGCAGCAAACATTTCATAAATATCAGACTTGCTGTCCGGCAATTGTCCGTACTTCAAAAAGGCACACAGATTCAGATACACAGCCGAAAACCATCCTTCACTGGTATGAAGCAGCCGGTCGATCTGACTGTCACTCAATTCCATGCCGCACCGGTGGACATATACGGAAAGTTCCGTATGGTTCAGACACAGGTTCTCCATTTCGATTCGGCAGAGTTTTCCCCCAAGCTGTACAACCGCTTCTCCGGACAGAACAGCCCCCCGGCTGGCAACGATCAGATGCACATTTCCCGGAAGCCTTCTGGCCAGATCACACAGAAAATCCGCAACCCGCGCATCCTTCAGCAGATGAAAATCATCAATAAAAATATAATACGGTGTCTCGTCCATCAGCGTATAACAAAGTGTATCCATCAGAAATCCCGCTGATGCCACATCTGCCGGGCATTCATAATCCTCCAGAACATTCAGACCTGAAAATACGAACGCCTGCTGCACACTTTTCCAGAAGATGGACAGGTTATCAGAATAAATACTGATTCTGATAACCACTGCCCCTTCCGCTTTCAACTGCCGCGCCAGATACCAGTTTACTGCAGTTGTTTTTCCATATCCCATAGGAGCAGTCACTGTTGTTATAGCACAATGGGCGATCGGCCGCAGACATTCCTGCAGCCGTTCCGAGATGTAAATTGTATTTAGATTGTTTTTCACTTTTGGCATTTTCCCCTGCTCCTTCTCCCCGTTTGACTCGTATACGTATCTTCGTATCTTCCTATCGTGCGATTGCTTTCACTTCCTTCTTAACTTCTGCGTTCCCCTTATTTGCCTGATATGCCTTATAAACATTATCAAGTTCAGCATAGGCTTTATCGCGCAGTGACGTATTTGCCGCAACACGCGCATGTGTTTTATCTGCAAGCGCCTGCTGCAGCTTACGATAATCCAGTTTGACAAATGTATCTCCTTTTTCATCGCAGAATGCCCGGTATGCATTACATGCTTCTGCAAATTCCGGGTGTGATTTCTGCATCTCAGGATCATCCATAAGTTCAAGAAGCTTTACTACTGTCTGTTTACGCAATCTGCCTTCGTCACTGTGCTGCCCGGCGATTGTAAAAGTGGAACGGTCTGTATTTGGTCTTTTTACTTTCATATGCAGATCCAGATAGGTTCTGCATGCCTTATACAGCTCCTTCGCATCCAGCAGATGCTGCCGCAGATCGGTCTTCCCGCCTTCTGATTTCAACAGTTGCAGATAGTTCTGTACAGCAGTTCCTACTGCGCCAAAAATTTCCGGATGTTGTCCGTGTTTTGGAATATGATCCCGCTCGACAATCTGAAACTTCTCCAGTTCCTGCTGCAACCTCTTATTTTCTGGTACTGACCATTCTGACTTCTGCGCTGTAATCTTTTTCCTGCTCTTCTTAAAATTATTTTTCACTTCTTCTGATACCTTCACATCTCTTGTTTCGATTTGTGGAATCAGTTTGTTCTCAATAAAATCATAAACTTCTATTGTTTTTTGCAAATTTTCATTTTGAGCTTCCCAGTCATTTCCCTGAGCCAAAGGCTCGATTGCCATCCGCGACAAAATTTCTCCTCTTTTACTATTACCCTGCTTTACGATCTCATTTAATATCGTATCTGTCCTACGAACCACTATAGGCAGAAGTTCTTCCAGAATTTTGCATTTTTTGTCAGCAGGCAGATTTTCCATTGCGAAAGCCTTCAACACCACTGTCGTTAACTTTTCTTTTTCTTCCAGCTTCTTTTTCAGTTTTTCTGCGTCTTTAAGCTCGTTCTCTTTTTTCTCCTGACGTTCTTTTTCTTCTTTCTCTGCGCGTTCCTTCTCTTCTGCTTCTTTCTTCTCGCGTTCTTTCTCCTCGCGTTCTTTCTCTTTTGCTTCTTTCGCTTTGCGCTCTTTCTCCTCGCGTTCTTTCTCCTGACGTTCTTTTTCTTTTGCTTCGTTCGCTTTCGGTGGATTTTCTTTTGGTTTGTTCTCCTTTTGTTCTTCTTTTTTGCCTTCGTTTTTTTGGGACAGTTGTTCCAACTCCTGTTTTATTTTCTTTTTCTCATCCTTTGTCCCGAATTGCAATATCTCCAGATTCTTCGTCAGTTCATTCTTACATTTTTCAACGTCTTCGGATAATGTCAGGTCTAATTCGTAACCTTCTTCTTTTAACTTTGCAATTATGGAAGAAGCCTGCTCAAATTCATTTTTATACCGTGTCTCTATTCTCTCATTAACTTCAATGACTCTCAATACATCTTTCATTGCCTCCTGACGTTTTTCAGCTGTTGCTTCGGCAAGTTCTCTTCTTGCTTGCGTCAGAGTCTTCAAATACATGGTACCATCCGCTGAATATTTAGCCTGTTCTCTATATCTCGTATCAATATAAAGTCTCAGCGTTACACTCAAATATCCCGCCAGTTCGTCGGACTTCATCTTTTCGGGATTTTTCAGCACATCTCTTAATTCGATTAATTCCTGCTTACTCAGATCTCGTTTCGTCTCCAGTATATTTTTACTTTTTTCCCGGATTTCAGCACTTCTCTGCTGCTTCCTGCGTTTTTCCAGAGCCGCCTCATAAGGTTCATTTTTTTTCTGTATCGCCGTCTTAATCTCTTTATTTTTTTCCAGTACTTTAACTATTTTATCATAGTATATTGATTTCCAGTTTTCTCCCGATCCACCATACTCTGTGTCTGCAAGCCTTGCTTCGGCATATCCCTTCACAAACATCCAGATTTTCTGTACAGACTCCAGACACTGTTCCTCAGATGTAATACTTTTACTTATGTCTGGCAATCCAATGCATGTATACAGAACTTTAATCTTGTCAGTCTCAATCCGGTTTTCTTCATTTAATTCTGTGAGCACCTCCCCCATCGTCTTTATAAATGTGGCTCTACCCGCTTCATCTCCACTCCAATACTTCTCCAGTGATTTCTGCATCTCGGACCACTCTTTTTCCCGATCTTCGATCTGAACTGGAATGAGATATTTATCAATGTTTTTTCGAATATTTTTTCTTATTTTCTTTCTCTCTGATTGTTCTTTCTCTTCTTTTGCTTTTCTTTTAACTTCCTTTTCTTTCAGATACTCTTTTTCTGCTTCATATTCTTTTGTACTTCCGTTTTTTTCTTGCCAACGGATAGGAATCTTGTATTCCATCTGGAATTTTGCATATAATTCAGTCAACTTTTCGCTGGTAAAAAATCCGTTTTTCCTTTGTTTCAGTGATTCCGGTTTACATAAGAAATTCAAAAATTGATAAGTTTCTTCTACTTTCTCCCGGAATAATGACGGTGTATTTGTCTGAAACACAATGATTTCATTTGCAGACGTCATCTGCAATGGCTTCATAACATCTTCTTTCAATTTGACGGGATACTCTTGCATCTCAGATTCATCATAGAAGTGGCCATCCTCCACCAGCTTCTGATAGACAGCTTCTATGTCTTTAAAAGATTCCGCTAAAGACTTTTTGTCTTTCTGATTCCCTTCGTCAGAAATTTTTAACTCACTTTTCATGGTCTCCCACTGATCTGATTTCAGGAAATCCACAGGAACACGTTCCAGATTCTTTCTCTTATCCAGAAATTCTCTATATGTTTTTCGGAATACCTCTGAATAATATTTTTTTCTATATGTCTCTATCTCTTTATAACCGAGATTTTTTGCCGATGGCATCACAACCGGAAGGGTTCTCAGGAAAAAGTAAACTTCTCTCACACATTCATTGTAACTTTCAGGTGTTTTCACATCTTCTATTTTATGCATCGAAAACTCTAACTTCTCATACGTTTCTCTCAGTTTACTCAATAGGTTCTCTCGCTCGTCTTTCACCTTCCAGGATTTGGAACCACTGATAAACCTGTCATAGTCACTGAACAGATCATTGATACAATGATCCAATTTTATTGATCCGTTCACATAATACACACCGGATGTCTCCACCATTTTTCTTGATCGCCTCGGAATATAATAGTTGTCCAGACACTCTGTCAGTTTCTCGGAACCATGCTCTAGTTCTTTCCGACAATCTTCTTTTAATTTTTCCTGCTCTTTCTCTTTATCGTATTCCTTTTTTGCAAGTTCAATTTCTTCCTGATGCCGCTTTATCATCGCAGGATATTTTTCAGAAGCTTTCTCTATCGCATTTTTAATCTTTTCTCTGGAATCGACCTCAGTTTCTATCATCACATCCCGATAAAAAAGCATCTCCGGATCTTCTTTTCCTTTATACAGCTCTCCGTTCTTTCCATAGGCTTTCATAAATATCCAGATATTCTGCATTGCGTCGAAACTCTCAAAAGGCAGCCCGTTGTCCTTATACAACGTCTGTCCAGACATGTCTGACCAGAACTTATCGATTTTTTCCATGGATGCCTGTTTTCCCAAATTGAAATCCCAGAGAATGCTTTCCAGATCCTCTTTGATAGCTTTGACTTTCGCTTTTGCCTCTTCATCTTCACCATCCAGCTCATTTTCTATTGCATTCGGCTTGTACGTAACATTATTTAATTCAGCGTAATCTCTTATTATCTCCGTAAAACTCCGTTTCTGCCTGGACAGATCATCCAAAGGAATCAGGAAATCATCCGGATAATCGTTTATCTTTTTTCTAATCTCTGCAGCTGGATCAGGTTCCTCTTTCACGACTTTCTCATTCTTTTTTCCGGAATCAACATTCTGATTTTTTTCATTGCCGTACTTGTTCCGATTCTCGTTTTCTTTACTCTTCCTATCGATATTCCCGTCAATATCTACGCTATATCTTTCCTCACGGTCTTCCCTCTGCTCTTCTTTTTCATCCTCTCTACGGTCATTATTTATGCTATATCTTTCCTCACGGTCTTCCTTTTGCTCTTCCGTCTCATCCTCCTCTTCATCATCCCAATTGTTGGATGAATCCGGCTGCACTTCAAACAGGTGTTCGTCCAGATAATCTTCGTTCTTCTCCGGCTCGATCTCGTATCCCAAAATCTGCTTGATCTTGTTCTTCACTTCTTCCAGCTCCTTCAGAGCCTGCAGTTTCGACTTTTCCGTTTTCCGCATTTCGTCCTGGGATCTTTTCAGTCTGTCTATCCATTCTTCAGCCTTTTCTTTCTCGAATTTCTCTGTTCCAAAGCGCTCACTCAGCTCATCATATTGAGTTCTGACACTCTTGAAATCCCTCCACAGAGACTTCATCTGTTCATTTCTTATGTCTTGATTTTTTCTTATAGTCTCCCTGTATTTTTTTGGATCATCCATATCGAGTGCCTGCCCGAATGCGAACTGAACGCTTCTATAAAGCATTCCATTTTTTGTCAGATTTTGTGACGGCATCTCATTCAGCAGATACTTTATAGCAACAAGAGTATCCTGCTCAAATCCGTTCTGTTTGCTTATCTCGGCACACATCTGTTCTACTTTATCTGTCAGCGAATGAAACAGCTGTTTTTGTTCTTCGGTTTCCTCTGCGCTGTAATCTCTCTGCTGCGCATTTCTCTCCAGCTCTTCCAGTCTCCCATCATCGTTCAGTACATATGTTTTTTCTTCTCGCATCCTTTATCTCCTCCTGTATTTCTCTCATCTGCAATTACCGAAATATTTACTGCCCCCATTATACCACCTTATAGTAGACAAAAGTGAGACAAACTTACCTTTGAAA